>CAXTRY010000136.1:0-6294 GCA_964246805.1 uncultured Acidobacteriaceae bacterium | reverse complement strand
CGGCCGGGCGTCTGGTGCTTACAGGTCGGCAAGACACCGAATGGGAAGCGTCTTCCGCTGCATGACGAGCGGTGGGATGCTGCCGGTAAGTACGGCAGCGTGGGGTGGCATACCTTCCGTCATACCTATCGTTCCTGGCTGGATAGCACCTCCGCGCCTATCGGCGTGCAGCAAAAGCTGATGCGGCACGCACAGGTTTCGACAACCATGAACGTGTACGGAAACGCCTTACTGACGGCCAAGCGTGAGGCCAACAGCAAGGTTGTAAAGATGGCATTGAGGAGCGCTTAGGCCCATGCAATAAACGCCAACCACACTCGACAATCCCATAGCGATTTGGCGACCGCTGCTAAGTGGGGTTGTCTGGGGTTGACGTTTTCGCTAAATGGTTGCGGGGGCAGGATTTGAACCTGCGACCTTTGGGTTATGAGCCCAACGAGCTACCGGGCTGCTCCACCCCGCACTTCCAATATAACTCCTATGTGAACGCGGGTCAAACCGTTGAGCCTAGCGGCGTGGGGGCGTGGCGATGCCCAGACCGCTCAACTTGGTGCGAGCGAGGGAGGCCTCGGGGGAATTGGGGAAGCGCTGGATGAGACCACGAAACTCGCGGACAGCGGCATCGTTCTGCTTGAGCGCCAGCAAGGCTTGTCCCTTATGAAGGCGAGCGGCGGGCACCTTGTTATTGGCGGAAAAGTGGTCGAGAACCATGTCGTAGTCCTTGGTGGCCTCGTCGTATTTTGCCGCGCGGTAGTCGATCTCGCCGAGATAGTAGAAAGAGTTGCCGGACAGGGTATTGTCCGGGTAATAGCGGATCACATCGGCAAACTCACCGGCGGAGAGGGAGTATTTAGCGGCCATGTAGTCGCCGAGCGCGGCCTTATAGAGGTCCTCGACAGGAGCGGCGGAAGAGGTATTTGCCGGTGCCGCAGCCATCGGCACTCCGGCGGCCGGCTTGCCGCGGCGCGCGCCGGAGGCTGGCTGCGTTAGCTGCTGCTCGGAGCCGGTCGGCGGCGTTGCCGGAAGCGTGGAATCGGCGGGCGCGCCGGAGGGCATGGCCGACGTTGCGGGAACGCCTGTTGCACCCGGCGCGGAGATGCTTTGCTGCTGACTCTGGATATCCTGCGTCAGCTTCTCCAGACGGGCGAGACGGGTCTTCATCTCGTCGAGCGAATCGTTGAGGGACTGTATCTGACCGGAGAGCTGGTCGAGTTTGCCGCCCTGCGCTTCGTTTTGCGTCTGGAGGCTGCGGGCGACTGTATCGATCGCGGCCGACATCTTATTGACTGAATCGGCGTTCTGCTGAACGAGGTCCTTCATGACGCCCATCCGCTCGTCGTTCGACTGCTGAAGGCGCGCCACGGCGTCTTGCAGCTGCTGAATCTGCGTCTGAAGCTGCACCATGTCCTTGTTGACGGCAAAGGCGGGAACGCTAAGAAATAACACGGTTGTAAGAAGGATGGCGTGGCGAAACGGGCTGGTCATGAGGACTCCGGTCAATATAACAATGCTAAGTTACTCACCTACGCCAAGACCCCACCCTCTGCGGTAAAGCTGCAAAGAATGGGGCACCTTCGCCTGTCTTGCAAGACTAGCGGTCGAGCGAGAACTGCGCGCGGCGGTTCTGCTGGTAACAGCTCTCATCCTGCTCCGTGCAGAACTGCTTCTCCTTGCCGTAGGAGACGACCCGCAGGCGGTTTCCGGCGACACCAGCATTTGTTAGAGCCATCTTGGCGGCGTTGGCGCGGTTTTCGCCGAGGGCCAGGTTGTACTCGGCCGAACCGCGTTCGTCGCAATAGCCGCCGATAATCACCTTAATGGCCGGATGGGACGAGAGATAGCTGGCGGCGTGCGCGGCGGCGGACTGCCCGGTGCCATCCAGATCGAAGCTGTCATAGCCGAAGAAGATGTCCTGGACGTTCTGGTGGAAGGCCTCTTCGCTACCCATATCGCCGCTGGTGTTGGTGGCATCGGCGGTAGGTACGGTGGGCGCTACCGGAACGCGCACGGTCACACGCACGTTGGACTCAGTGCTGCCGCCGGGACCTTTCGCGGTGAGATGGAAATTGGTCGAGTTCGACGGGGCGACGGTCTGGGTTCCGTTGACGTTGACCGTGCCGATGCCGTCGATGGTGACCGCGTCAGCGTCCTTGGTGCGCCAGTTGAGGACGACCGATTGGCCGAGATCGATTGCAAGCGGATCTGCGGTGAGAACGGCGGTCGGCGTGGTGCCGTTGGTGCTCGGCGGGCCGGCCATGGTGCCGATGTTCGTGTCGATACCCTTCTTGTGGCAACCGGCGGCGGCGAGGGCCAGAGCGGCGGCGATGATGGTGGTGTTGCGCGTGCTGCGAAGCGTCATACGGTCTCTCCTGGATAGTTCTGTCCATGATATAGATGCAGTTCGGCAGCGCGTATTCACTTCCAGCTCCAATTCGGCATGTCGCCGCCCGCCCCTGTAAGGGGATGGCGGCCGGTGCCGTCTGCCAGCATGGTCCAAATGCGATTGTCGCCGGGCCGTCCACTGGCGGAGTTGGAGTAGACAATATGCCGTCCGTCGGGCGACCAGGAGGGGAAGTCGCAGCGGCCGCCGTCGTGAGTCAGCTGAATCCACCTCTTGGTGGCGATCTCCATCACGTAAATATCTTGTCCGCCAGGCGCGCCGGGACCATATTTGCGATCCCAGGCGAAGGCCACGAATTGGCCGTTGGGCGACCACGAGGGCGAGGTCGCATAGCCGCCATCGGTCATGCGCTGGATGCCGGAGCCGTCGGTCTCCATGATGTAGAGCTGCGGGAGGCCGGTGCGGCCGCTGATCCAGGCGATCTGCGCGCCGGTCTTGGGGTTGAAGACGGGCGAGACATCGGGACCTTTAAAGCTGGTCACGCGACGCGAGAGGCTGCCGTTGGTGTCGGCGATCCAAATCTCCGGGTCGCCGGAGCGCGAGGAGGAGAAGGCAAGCTCGCGGCCGCTGGGTGCCCAGGCGGGTGAGAGGTTGGTGCCGCTGTTGGCGGGAAAGGCCACGTCGCGACCGAGCAGCAGCGAGTACATCTTGACTTGGAAGCCGTACTTGCCGAGCGACGAGTAGGCCAGACGGGAGTTGTCCGGCGAGACGCGCGGCGACAGCGAGATGGTGCCCAGATGCGTGATCGGATGCTGGTTCGCGCCGTCGTAATCCATCGCCCAAATTTCCTTGTTACCCCCGGCGATGCGAACGTAGAAAATCTTCGTCTCGGCGATGCCGGAGGTGCCGCCGCCGAGACGGAAGATGATCTCGTCGGCGAACCGATGAGCGACCTGGCGGGCGGAGTCTTCGCTGGGCTCTTCGCTATATTGCTTGGCCAGGACCTGGGGATACTGCGTATTTTTGGCGTCAAAGAGATAGCCGGCGACGACGAGCTTGCCGCCCTGAACTCCGAGCGAACCGAAGGCGACCATCGCGGCGGCGGCGGGAGCATTTGACCATTGCGGAAGGCTGATTTCGGATGGGGTGCCGGGCGTGGCCTGTGGAGCGAGGGACTTCGAGACCATGTCGAAGATACCGGCGTTGGCGAGATCGGAGTAGAGGGTGGCGTCGAAAGTCCTCTTATCGGTGGTCGTCTGCGCATCGGCGGCGGAGGGTTTGAAGTCCGCGACGGCAATGCGGATGCGCTCGGCCCCGGAAGAGGTTTCGGTCTTAAACGAGTCCTGTCCGAAAGCAGGGAAGGCAAGGGTGAGGGCGGCGAATGCAAATAGCAGTTTCATTCCTTTTCCATGTTAGCTGGAAAGTGTGCCCTTGGCGCATGGGAAGGAAGCAAGGCGAATACCTCTCGTCAGCCACCACGGTTTCGGTCCGTGGCGCGTATGCTGGTGGCAACGGTGTGGAGAGGGACGAACAAACATGAGATGGCTTCAAGGGATAGGCGTCATGGCGGCTCTGGCGTTCGGCACGTCCGCGATAGAGGGGCAGTTTGTCCACGCACGAGGCAAGGAGATTGTAGATGGGGCGAACCGCCCGATGTTGCTGCATGGTATCAATCTGGGTAACTGGATGGTGCCCGAAGGGTATATGTGGAAGTTCGAAGGCGGCCCGCAGTCCACGCGCGAAATCGAAGAGTTTGTGCGGGAGCTACTGGGGCCGGAGCGCGCGGCTGCTTTCTGGAAGAACTATCGTGAGACGTACTTCACGCGAGACGACATCCATCAGATCAAGCAATTAGGTTTCGACTCCGTGCGCGTACCGATCCACTACAAGTTTTTCGGCGCGGATGACGCCGAGGGGTTTCGGCTGCTGGATCAGGTGGTGAAGTGGTGCGGCGAAGAGAAGCTGCTCGTCGTTATCGATCTGCACGCGGCTCCCGGTGGACAAACGGGCGCGAACATCGATGACAGCGACGGCTATCCATGGCTTTTTAAGGATGAAACGGCGCAGCGGCAGACGGTCGAGCTCTGGACGCGAATCGCAAGGCATTATCGCGATAACAGAACGGTCATGGGCTACGATCTGCTGAATGAGCCGTTACCGCATTTTCCGTTGATGCGTCCGCTCGACCCCCTGCTGGAGCCGCTCTATAAACGGATCACGGCGGCGATACGCTCCGTGGATAAGAACCATGCCGTCATCCTGGGCGGCGCGAAGTGGGATAGCGACTTCAGCGTCTTCGGGCCACCATTCGACGCCAATGTCATCTACCAACTGCACACCTATTGGGCACCGCCCCTACAAGCAACGGTGCAGAAGTATGTCGATTTTCGCGACCGGTTGAATGTGCCCATCTGGCTGGGCGAGTCGGGCGAAAACACGGACGATTGGGTAGCGCAGTTTGCTCGCTTGCTGGAGAAGAACGACATCGGCTGGGCCTTCTGGCCGTATAAGAAGATGGACGCGACCTCATCCCCGGTCAGCTATCCGCAACCGGACGGGTGGGCACAAATAACGGCGTATGCCAAACTAGGGCGCAGTCTGGGCGATATCGAGAAGCGGCAGGCGCAACGGCCCTCGCAGGAGGTGATCGATCGCGCCTTTGCCAGCCTGCTCGAAAACATTCGCTTCGACCATGAGCGGCGAAACGCGGGGTACATCCACGCGTTGCTGCCGTCGGCTGCAATCCAGCCCTAAGCTACTTTGGAGTGCCGTGTGCGTCCGGTTGAAGCAGGCGCACCTGTTCCCCCTCGGATAATGAGTCGGGCGGGCTGTCGATGATGCGCTGACCGGGCGCAAGGCCGGAGACGACCTCCACTTGCGTACCGAAGTCGCGGCCCATGGTGACGGGCACCAGATGGGCTTTGTCGCCGACGAGGGTGGCGACGCGCAGGCCTTCGCCCCGGAAGATCAACGCGCTGACCGGCAGCAGCACCGTGGGGGTACCGGTAGCCAGCTTCAGGTGGACCTGTGCGTAAGAGCCGGGCAACAGTTCACCCGTATGGTTGGGCACGTCGACCTCGATCAAGAGGGTGCGCGTGGCGAGATCGATCGAATTGGCATTGCGCACGAGCTTGCCTGTAAAGGAGCGGCCGGGGAACTGAGCGAGCGTAAGGCTGGCGGCGGTTGAGGGCTTGGCATCGCGGGAATAGATCTGCGGGACGTTGACGAAGACGCGTAGAGGATCGATCGCGGCGACGTGGAAGAGCTCGCGGACCGTGCCGGTCGTGCCCGCGCTCGCGCTGCCCGCGGTGATGAGCTGACCGTTGTCCGTATTCCGGGCGGTCACGACGCCGTCGAAGGGCGCGGTGATGCGTTCAAACGATTGCAGTTCCTGAAGGCGGCGGACGTTGGCTTCGGCCGAGGTAACCATGGTCTGCTTGGCGCGGGCGTCGGCGGCGAAGTTATCGGCATCCTGCTTGGAGACGGAGTTCGAAGTAAGAAGATTGGCATAGCGAGTGGAGGTAGCCTGCGATATTTGCAGGTTGGACTGCGCGGTGGCGAGGTCGGCCTGACCCTGCTGAAATTGTTGATCGACCTCGGGAGACTCAATCACCGCGAGCGCCTGGCCTTGCCGGACGTGGCCGCCGATATCGACGAACCACTGCTTGAGATACCCGTTCGTGCGCGCGTAGATGGGGGCATCGCGGAACGCCTGGATATTGCCCGGAAGAACGATCTCCTGCGCGGGCGCGCCCAGCTTCGGTACGATGGCCAGCACTTCAGGCACGGCGGAGGCGGTCGTATCCACGGCGAGTTTGTTCCGCGTGTGCAGGCGCGAGAGGATGCCGGTCGTGGCGAAGAACGCAGCCACGACAAGAACCATTACAAGGAGAACGCCGACCGCTATCTTTGAGATAGCAGGGGGAGCGCCGGTCTCGTTCGACGTGGGGGCG
>CAXTRY010000135.1:0-6487 GCA_964246805.1 uncultured Acidobacteriaceae bacterium | reverse complement strand
GTGGGGAGGTCGAGGCGGTCGCGGAGGGCTTTGGGGAGGGTCTCGGGGGTGTTGGGAGTGTCAACGAGTTCTTCAAAGACGGACCAGACGACGCGGCGGGTCCATTTGGAGTTGAGCTTGGAGCCCCAGGCGGTGGTGCCGGGGAAGGCGGGGTAGATGGGCACGATGCGGCCCATCTCCAACATGGCGAACTCGGCTTCGGGTCCGGTTGCGCCTGGGCCGGGTAGGATCTCGAATTGGGGCTGGATCATCTTGAAGCGGCCGGCGGAGGAGCGGGAGGCTTCGAGCTTGCCGTAAAGGGCGACCATCTGGCCGACTTTGAAGCGGCCTTCGAGGTAGGAGCCGTTGAACCACATGCACTTGAGCGAGGCGAGGCCCTGGCCGACGGTCATCTCGAAGAGGGTGCCGGAGCGGGTGCGGAGGAGGGTGGAGCCGCGAACCTCGGCGATGACGGTGGACATGGTTCCGGCGACGAGGTCTGTCAGCGGGACAGGGTTGAGGCGGTCCTCGTAGCGAAAGGGGAGGTGGTAGAGGAGGTCTTCGACAGTCTCGACCCCGCGCTGGGCGAGGCCCTGGGCGATGCGGTCGCCGACGCGCTTGACGAACTGGATGGGGGTGGCGAGGTGGAGCACAAGGGTGATGGTAGCAAGGCGCGGGAACACCTTTGCGGGTTACAATTCGTCATTCTGCGAAGAACGTAAAATGGCTGAGATGGAGCTGAGCCAGATTGAGGCGGACAGGCTCATTTCGATGGAAAAGCATCGTGTAGACAATACAAAACGTATCTTCCCGGGGCGGGGTGAACGCTTGTCGGTTCCGCTCACGTCCTTGGACAAAAGAGAGATGTTCATGCTGGATGTGACACGAGGAATGGTAAGGCTTACAAAAGCCACGTTTCAGAACCGTTCAAGGCAGGCGATTGTTCTACTTCGACTGGATGTGGACGGCTCTCCTCACCGCAATCCTGATGGCGCGGAAGTTCCTTGTCCTCATCTTCACGTATATCGGGCTGGTTACGGTGATAAGTGGGCGTTTGCTGCTCCTAATGAACTTGTCGCGGAACAATCCGATTTACATGTAACTCTAGGATTGTTTATGAAACTTTGCAATGTGACGCAGCCGCCAATTATTGAGGCGCAGCCGTCGTCCATTCAGGGAGAGCTCTTCTGATGTCTATTATCACGGAGATAGATAAGCTCGTCGAAGATTACAAAAATTGGTTGAGGCAGAAGACCTCTGTAAAAGAAATCGACGGTTCGTGGGTCGAGATCACGACGCCATATTTGGACCGGCACAACGACGCGCTCCAAATCTATGCGGCGCGGTCAACGGAAGGCTATTTGCTAACTGACGATAGCTATACGATCCGCGATCTTGAAGCTTCGGGATGCAATCTAAGCACTGGTAAACGCAACGATTTGCTCCGAATGACCCTCAATGGATTTGGAGTTAAGTTGAACAAGGAAGCTTTAGAGATACATGCCACTTCGGAAACTTTTCCCTTGCGAAAACACAGTCTTGTACAAGCCATGCTGGCCGTCAACGATCTGTTTTATTTGGCACAACCCAAAGTAGAAAGTCTTTTCCTGGAGGATGTGACGGCTTGGCTCGACAGCGCAGATGTTCGATATACGGCCAATGCCAAGTTCCCGGGTGCGAGTGGATACGATCACTTGTTCGAGTTTGTCATTCCGAGGTCCGCGCGCGAACCGGAGCGGTTTGTTCAGGCAATAAACAGACCTTCAAAGGAAACGACCGCTGAGTTCATATTTAGCTGGAACGACATTCGTGGCGTCAGGTCGTCCGAAGCAACGGCATTCGCCGTGCTTAACGACGTGAGCAGCAGCCTGTCATCGTCAGTGACGGACGCGTTCCGCAACTATGGAATTAATCCTATACGGTGGAGCGAGAGATTCGGGGCCGAAGCTCGGTTAGCAGCTTAGATCAGATTCTGGGTTAGAGCAGCCGCACGTCAACTGCTAGACTTGGGCCTGATATGTCCATCGTGGAATTGCAGCACGTGCGGAAGGCCTACGACGCGAAGGTGGCGGTGGCGGACCTGAGCTTTGCCATTGAGCCGGGGACGATGTTCGGGCTGCTGGGGCCGAATGGGTCGGGCAAGACATCGTCGATCCGGATGATGATTGGGATCACGGTGCCGGATTCAGGGGCGGTGTCGCTCTTTGGGCGGCCGTTCGATCGCGACGCGCTGAGGCGGGTGGGGTATCTGCCGGAGGAGCGCGGGCTTTACAAGAAGATGACGGTGCTCGACCAGCTGGTGTTTCTGGGCCAGCTGCATGGGCTTTCCGCCGCGGTGGCGGACAGGCGGGCGAAGGAGTGGAGCGAGCGATTGCAGATTGCCGAGTCGATGACGAAGCGCACCGAAGAGCTGTCGAAGGGGATGCAGCAGAAGATCCAGTTCATCGCGACCCTGCTGCACGAGCCCGATCTGATCATCATGGACGAGCCGTTCAGCGGGCTGGATCCGGTGAACGCGACGCTGCTGATCGATACGCTGATCGAGCTGCGGACGGCGGGGCGGACGATCCTGTTTTCGACGCACCGGATGGATCAGGTGGAGAAGATGTGCGACGAGATCGCGCTGATCCACAATGGCAACCTGATCCTGTCGGGGTCGATGACGGAGATCAAGGCGGCGTATCCGCGCGACCGGGTGCAGATGACCTTTACGGGGGATGAGAGCTTCCTGGCGCATCCCTCGATCGAGTACGCGAAGAACTACGCGGGGCGGGCGGAGATCAAATTACGGTCGATGCCGGGACGCGAGCCGGACGCGCAGCCGCTGCTGGCGGAGGCGATCGCGCGGGGGACGCGCATCTCGCGGTTCGAGGTGACGGAGCCGACGCTTGAAGAGATATTTATCGAGAAGGTCGGCGCGGATACACAAAGCGCCTATGTAACGGCGGAGGTGCCGGTCCATGCATAATGTCTGGCTGATTGCGCGGCGCGAGTATCTGGAGCGCATTCGGACGAAGTCGTTTCTTGTGATGACGATCATCATTCCGCTGCTGATGGGCGGCGCGATCATCGGCAGCTCGATCATCAAGAACCGGACCAGGTCCAATTCGCATATCGCGGTTGTCTCGACCGATCTACAGGTGGCGACCGATCTCCAGAGCGAGTTGCAGGATGGTAAGCACAGCCAGATGCGGGTGGATGTGATCTCCCCGCCGGACTCGGCTACGCGGCGGGTGCTGGACGCGGAGCTGGAGAACAAGCAGCTGGACGGGTATCTGTGGATCACGCCCGGCGCGACGGTGAATGCGCGTCCGACTTTCGCGTGGACGCCGAAGGCGCGCGCGGACATCATCACCAAGGAGACGATCAGCCGGGCCCTGCGGACGGTGTTGACGCGCGAGGGGCTGACGCACCAGGGCATGGTCGCTCGGGACGTGGACGCGTTGATGCAGCCGATCGATCTGGACAGCTCGCAGGCCGGCAGGAACGACGCCGACAATGCGTTCTACAGCGCGTATGTCTTCTTTCTGCTGATGTACATGGTCATTATGCTGTACGGGATGAACGTGGCGCGGTCGATTATTGAAGAGAAGACGTCGCGGGTCTTCGAAGTGCTGCTGGCGACGATCCGGCCGGAGGAGATGATGGCCGGCAAAGTGCTTGGCGTCGGGGCGGTGGGACTGACGCAGGTCGGCATCTGGCTGACGGCGGCGGTGCTGCTGACGAGTACGACGCTGGTAGCCAGGTTGACGGGGTCGGACGTGCATATTCCGCTGACGGCGATGCAGGTGATCTTCTTTGTCGTTTACTTCCTGCTGGGCTATGTGCTGTACTCCTCGATCGCGGCGGCGCTGGGGGCGATGACGAACTCCGAACAGGAACTGCAGCAGCTGAACATGTTTCTGGTGCTGCCGCTGGCCGTATGCATGTTCTCGCTGACGTTTGTGGTGCCCAATCCGGATGGAACATGGGCGACGGCGATCTCGTTCGTGCCTTTCTGTACACCGTTAATCATGTACCTGCGGATCTCGATGGGGCACCCGGCGGCGTGGCAGATCGGTTTGTCCATCGCGTCGATGCTGGTGACGATCTACGCGGTGCTGTGGATTGCCAGCAGGATTTACCGTGTCGGCATTCTAATGTACGGCAAGCGGCCGAATCTGCCGGAGATTGTGCGCTGGTTGAAGTACAGCTAGCGGCGCGGCGGGGGACATCCCGTGCGGCGCGGTTGCCATCCTTCTAGCAAGAGGATATGAAGAGCCATGGCTGAGTTGACAAGCAAGATCGAGCACGAAGAGACCCACGAGCCGAAAGGGCCGCACGACCCGCATGAGATCAATCCGAAGATGGCTTCGGATATTCATTACTGGGCGAAGGAGTTCGGTGTCTCGGGACAGATACTGCACGAGGCCATCCGGGTACACGGAACGCATGTGGAAAAGGTGCGCGCGGCGCTTAAGAACCATCAGGTAAGCCTGACCTAGAGGAGGATGCATGGCGGAGTTGGTAAGCAAAGATCCTCTAGCACGTTTGGCCGAGCGCGTGGCGGTAACGAGCTCCGCGACGGAACGGTCGCTCCAAACGATTGTAAAAGAGACGGTGCACAAGGTCGGCGGCAATACGCTACGCCGTGCGCTGCATGGCGACTGGCTGAACGAACCGCTGCATGTAGTGATGACGGACGTGCCGGTAGGTTCGTGGACCGCGACCATCGCGTTCGACTCCGTGGCGGCGGTGGCGGAAACCATGGGTTCCGATGCGACCGGCGCGGTCCAGGCGATGAACGTGGCGGCGGACGCGACGCTGTGGCTGGGGCTGTTGGGCGCCGTGGGAGCGGCCGTCACGGGGATGAACGACTGGTCGGAGATCGAGAAGCCGGCCGCGCGGAAGATCGGTCTGGTGCACGCGGTTCTGAACATCGCGGCAACGGGTCTGTATGCGGGCTCGGCGATCGCGCGTTTGAGCAAGGCTCGGGGGACGGGACGCGCGCTTGGGGCAGCGGGGTACGCGCTGGTCTCGGCAAGCGCGCATCTGGGCGGCAATATGATCTACGAGCATGGGATCGGCGTCATGACGAAGAGTGGCGAAGCCGTGACCGAGGCGATGCACGGGTAAACTCGTCTCTGGTGGCGTATACGCGTGGACAGAGGGCCATATTGGCGGTGGTGCCCTGGATAGCCGCGGGGCTGATCCGGCTACTTGCGTCGACACTGCGATATGAGGATCGGGTAGAGACCGGTGTCGAGCCGGGGCATCTTATATCGGGACCGGGCGTGTTTGCCTTCTGGCACCGGTCGCTGCTGGTGGCGGCTTGCCGGTTCCAAGGGATGGGAATTGCGATCCTGATCAGCCGCAGCTTCGATGGAGAGCTGATTGCACGAACGGTCGAGCGGCTGGGGTTTGTGGCGGTACGCGGATCGAGTTCTCGGGGCGGAGCGGCGGGGCTGCTCGGCTTGGAGCGGGCTTACCGTGAAGGGCGCAAGTGCGCGGTGACGGCCGATGGGCCGCGCGGTCCGGCCATGGTGACGAAGCGCGGCGCGGCGCGGCTGGCTCGGCTGGTGGGGGCGGAGGTGGGGACATTTTACCTGCTGCCGGAGCGCGTATGGGTGCTGCGTTCCTGGGATGCTTTTCTAATTCCAAAGCCGTTTTCGCGTGTCGTGGTGACCTGGCCGAAGCATGTAGCGGCGGACGAGGCGTGTGTGCAGGGCGCGCTCGATCGTAGCGTTGCAATGTCGCGATAGCATCGTGGAGTGCGGGTTGAGGATTTCAATTTTGAGTTGCCGCCCGAGCTGATCGCGCAGACGCCGCCGGAGCCGCGCGGGAGCAGCCGCATGCTGGTGCTGGATAGGGCTTCGGGTGTGTTGACGGATGATATGTTTGCGAATCTGCCGAAGTATCTGCGGGCGGGCGATTTGTTGGTTCTCAATGACAGCAGGGTGATTCCGGCGCGGCTGTTTGCGACAAGGGTGGGGATAAGGACGCAAGCCGGATCGCCCGAACCCGTTGGATTGATCGAGGTGCTGCTGACGCGGCAGGTGGGGGGAGAGCACTGGACGGTGCTGGTGCGGCCTTCGCGCAAGGTAGTGGTGGGCGAGCGGCTGCTGTTCGCCGGACCGGGGGGTGCTGTCGAGTTGGAGGCGGAGGTCGTGGCGGCGGGGGAGTTTGGAGAGCGGACGCTGCGGTTCGCGCCGGTCGCGGACTTCTTCGGGGTGCTGGAGCGGATTGGGCGGATTCCGCTGCCGCCGTATATCGAGCGGGAGGCAACGGGGGAGGATCGCGAACGGTACCAGACGGTGTTCGCGGAAGAGCCGGGGTCGGCGGCGGCTCCGACGGCGGGACTGCACTTTACGCCGGAGATGCTGGCGGCGGTGCGGGCGAAGGGCGTCGGCGTGGAGACCGTGACGCTTCATGTGGGGCTGGGGACGTTTCAGCCGGTTCGCGTGGAGGAGTTGAAGGACGTTCGGCTGCATGAGGAGCGATACGTGATCGGGCAGGCGGCGTCGGATGC
>CAXTRY010000134.1:4391-6587 GCA_964246805.1 uncultured Acidobacteriaceae bacterium | reverse complement strand
CCCCCGCCACCTCCTGAATCGAAAACAGGTCCAGCTGCTTGCCCAGCACGCGATGGTCCCGCGCCTTGATCTCTTCCAGTCGCGCGAAGTGCGCCTTCAGCTCCTTGTCCGTAAAAAACGCCGTCCCATAGATACGTTGCAGCTGCTGATTCTTCTCATCCCCCAGCCAGTACGCCCCCGCGCTCGACATCACCTTGAATGCCTTCACCCGCCCCGTCGACGGCACATGCGGCCCCCGGCAGAAGTCCGTAAACCCACCGTTCCTGTACAGCAAAATTTCGTCCCCCGGCTTCGTAAATCGTTCGATAAAGTGAACCTTCATGAACTCGCCCGCCGCCGCGTACTCCGCTAGCCCCTGCTCGCGCGGCTCCTCCACCCGAACGAATTTCTCGTTCCGGGCCACCACCTCATGCATCCGCGCCTCGATGGCCGCGAGGTCCGCCTCCGTAAACGGCACCGTCCGGTACACGTCGTAGAAGAACCCCTGCTCCGTCGCCGGTCCATGCCCCAGCTTCGTCTCCGGGAACAGTTCCAGAATCGCCGTCGCCATCACGTGCGCCGCTGAATGCCGCACCACCTTCAGCGATGCCTCATCGCCCTCCTTCAACAGCTCCAGCGCCACGTCCTCCGTCAGCGGAGCCGCCAGGTCCACCACCCGTTCCCCGCCTTCATGCCCCGCATACATCCCCTCCTCGGACGTATCGGGCTCACCCGCGTCCTTCGTAGCCGCCCCCCCAGCCAGCGGCTTGATGCGCGCCACCACCACCACCGCCGCCAGACGCGGCGAAATCCCCATCGCCACTTCATACGGCGTCGTCCCCCGCGCCACCTCCCGCACCGATCCATCCGGCAACTGCACCCGCACCATGTCGCTCATAAACTCCTCACTCCCCAATCAGTACCAGCATATTGCGTTCAATCCGCTGAGTCGACGAGACCCTCGTAAAGAAACGCTTGCAAAGTCCATTCCGATCTGCGATAACTACGCCATGCGTACTACTCACGACGTAGTAAAAAGAAAATACCCAAGCATCCACGACGGCCACTACTCCGACCCGCCTCTGCTCGTGCTCGCAAGCCTCGCCAACAGTTCAAAGCACGGTCACGCCATGATCGACGATATTGAACGGCTCTGCGGAACCCGCCTGGGGCCCGGAACCCTCTACGGTGCCATCAGCCGTCTGGAGCAGCAGGGTTGGATCGAGCCTCTCCCCGTGGAGGAACGCCGCCAGCCCTACCAGATCACCCCCGAAGGTCTGCGCGTTCTGCGCGCAAAACTCACCACCCTCAACCGCTTCGCCACCGCCGGCCTCCAAAGGCTGGAATCCTGATGAATCGGAAACTGGTTCACCTCCTCGTCCGCCTTTATCCGGCCGCCTGGCGACGCCGCTATGGAGCGGAGTTCGAGACCTTCTTGCGGACAGGCCCAAACACTCTCTCAACCGCCGCAAACGTCTTCCGCGCGGCCCTCACCGAGCACCTCTTACCCACACAAGGAAGCCCTATGACCCACTCCGTCACACCCTCCTTCGCCTCTCTTACGAAACAGCCAAGCGCCTTTCTTCCTCTGGCCATGTCGCTCGCGGCTCTCGCCGTGATGGTGATCGGTCCACGAATATTCGGCGATCTCCACACCACCGACGAAGGCCCAACCGCCCACCTCTGGCAGCTCCTCATGGCGGGACAGCTCCCTATCGTCACCTTCTTCATCTACAAATCGCTACGCCGGGCCCCCGCGCTCACCCTCAAAGTGCTCTCTTTGCAAGCAGGAGCCGTGCTCGCCAATCTCGCCACCGTCTTCCTTCTCGGGGTCGGTTAGCTGCCTTGCACCGCGTCGAACAGGCAACTCGCCGCATCTCTACTGCTTCAAGTAGCGCAACCTATGCCGAAAAGGCTTGTTCGATCGCAGCGCAGTCAGTATGGTGATCCTTTCTTATAAGAGGTACCGCTCATGAATCGCCGCGCCTTCATCACCCGCTCGCTCGCCGCCGCTGGAAGTGCTGCCCTCCCCACGCTCGCCCTTGCCGATCCTTCCGTGCAGTCCGGCACCCTCGCCTTCCCCGAAGACTTCCTCTGGGGCACCGCCACCGCCGCCTTCCAGGTCGAAGGCGCATGGAACGAAGACGGCAAGGGCGAGTCCATCTGGGACCGCTTTACCCACACCCCCGGCAAAATCCGCGGCGCGGCCACCGCCGA
>CAXTRY010000134.1:2935-4291 GCA_964246805.1 uncultured Acidobacteriaceae bacterium | reverse complement strand
CCGTCTGGGCACCCTTTAATATGCCCTGGACGTTCGCCTATCTCGGCTATGGCGCGGGCGCGTTCCCTCCCGGAAAAGCCGACTACACCCTCTTCCTCCGCGCAGCCCACACCATCGCGCTCGCCCAATCGCAAGCCCTCCGCGCCCTCAAAGCCTCCTCCTCCAAAGCCACCGTCGGCAGCGCCTATGGCATGGCCCCAGCCTATCCGAAGACCCCCAGCCAAGCCGACCGCGCCGCCACTGCCCGCTACCACGCCATGAACAATGTCTTCTTCCTCCATGCCGCCACGCACGGCGACTACCCGAAGGCCTTCATCGGCGACACCCCCCACAAGCAGATGGGTTTCCTTCCCGGCGATGAAACCATCCTCAAAGCTCCTCTCGACTGGGTCGGCTTTCACTACTACACCCGCCGCATCGTCTCGGACGCCGGCGGTACCTCCACCGGCGGCGCACAATTCGGAACCGAGACCGAACTCGACGGCGGCGGAGCCGGAAGCCGCGACACCTATACCCGTTTTCACGCTGAGATGCCCACCGAAGGTCCGCTCACCGACGCCGGTCTCGAAGTCTATCCGCGCGGCATCTACGACCTCGTCACCCAGATCTCCCGCGAGTACAACCACCCCCTCATCGAAATCACCGAGAGCGGCTGCAGCTATCTCGACAGCCCTTATCCGGCGCAAGGCGGCCGCATCCCCGACCAGCGCCGCATCAATTTCTTCCGCTCCTATCTCACCGAGCTCGCCCGTGCCATCCGCGACGGCGCAAACGTCCGCTCCTATCATGCCTGGACTCTGCTCGATAACTTTGAATGGGCCGATGGTTACAGCCAGCGCTATGGCCTCACCTGGGTCGACTTCCGCGATCAGCGCCGCACCCCCAAAGACTCCGCCCTCTGGTACGCCCGCGCCGCCGCCGCCAACAATCTGAACGTGTAATCACGATCCCATGGCGACCCTCGCGCTGCACGAAGCAAAGACAGCATCCTTCCCCCGGTCCCCTCCATCTACTCCTATCGCAGCACCAGCCGCAACCTAGAAATCCAAGGAGTTCCATGCCTACCCTGCTCAAGATCGACGCCTCCCCGCGCGGCGAACATTCCATCTCCCGTAAGCTCACCGCCGCCTTCGCCGAAGAGTGGCGAAAGACTCATAACGGCACCGTCGTCGCCCGCGACCTCTCGCAGACGGACCTTCCCTTCGTCGATCTTCCCTGGATCGCCGGTTCCTATACCCCTGAAGACCAGCAGACCCCCGAGCACAAAGCCGCCCTCAAAGGCTCCGATGACCTCATTGCCGAGCTCTTCGCCGCCGACCACCTCGTCATCGGCGCGCCCATGTACAACTTCACCAT
>CAXTRY010000134.1:0-2835 GCA_964246805.1 uncultured Acidobacteriaceae bacterium | reverse complement strand
CCGCCGTCGCCATGGGCAAGGTCTCCCTTGAAGACTTTATCGCCCCCTTTGAAGAACCAGTCCTTGCTGCCGCCAAATAAGTTCCACCTAAAGCACCAAGTAGAAGGCGGATAGGCCCTAGCCCATCGCCTTCTACTTTGCCGTCTCGTCATGAGCAGCCTGGCAGTAGTTTGATGAACTCCCCACCTGCTAAAACTCGCGCAAGCCCAAACTTAACATCAGAACGAATACGTTCACATTTCTTCCTAAGTTCTTTATCGTCGGTTACGAGTATGTCGCAGTGTGCTAGAGCAACGATGGCATGCTGGTTGTCGACAAATCTATTGGTGTTAAGCTTTGCTGATCCAGGATAAAAATGTTTACTCAACGCAGATTCAACCTGGTACGTCTTTAATAAGTTCATACATCCCCAATACACAAAACAATCAATCATTGTAGTGATTGGTTGTTCGTTTAAAATCTCTCGAGCCTTATCTCTCACCTGAGCGGGCTCGATCAAACCTTTTCCAAGTGCCAAGTTTTCGGCTACGTACTGTTTTTCTATACTCTGCCAGATTGAAGCATTGAAATGGCCCGCTTTGAAATGCTCTCGGTTCAATGTTGCAGCTAAACAGTTTTCCTTAATAGAGTCAAGCAAAATACCCTCCATCTGATCTGGTGTAAATGCCTTAACGTAATCTCTAATAGTTAGACCTACGATCCTGGATGGATGTACTCGATGCAGTGCTGCGGCTGAATCGGCGAGTGTTCCGATCGCACGAAAAGGTGGGAAGTAACCTGTCCAGATTTCCATCCATGTTTTCAGGAACTCTCGAAGCTGAATGTCCGCTCGATCTAAGAGCCAGGCTGGCCTAACGTCGTCGGTTAACGCTAAAAGCTGCTCTCTATGCTCGGTTGTGTTTACATTGCCGAATTCATAAAAATGAAAAGGAGATAAGACCAAAGTGGCGACGTTTTCATTCCGTGCCCTTGTCACAACACGTCGCCACTCTGCGTTACCAGCACAAGCGATCAGGAAGTTTTGATCTGCGTAGGCGTACATGACTACAGATTAAACGCTTCTTTCAACTATTTGTATTACACCGTCTTCGGCGCGCATAGCACATCCACTACAATCTGCGGCCCCGGCGTCCACTCCCCCGCGCGGAGTTTATCGGAGGTATCCGACCAGTTCTTAAACAACGTCTTGTCCAGCTCCGCCAGCGGTATGCTCGTGTAGACCCCCGACAGCAGTCCCTGCACACTCATCTGCACCGCCTGAAATCGCGTCGCCTCCGCCACCACCACCGCCGCCCGCGTAATCAGCGTCTTATCGAGCGCCACGCCCTTCTTGAACTTGCCCAGCTCCGTCAACTCGTTCAAGCCCGACAGCGTCAGCGTCTGCGGCATTCCCAGCTGGTTATAGTTCTCTCCGCCGAACTCGCCCGCCGAGTACACCCGGTCCGCCCCCTGGAACGCCACGATATAGAGGTTTGAGACATTCATCGTCAGCGTCGTCGCCAACGCATCCCCCACAAACAGCCGCACGCTGATCGACCCCGTCCGCTTCGTCGACCCAAACGAATTGATCTCCGTTCCCAGCGCCACAATATCTTTAAAGTAGTGCTCCATTTTCAAACGAATGTCCGGCATAACTCCTCGCTCCTCTCAGGTAGGTATTCTCGACCCAAGCAGAGTATCAAACTTTGCCGCGCCTCAACTCCTATAATCACGCCATGCCCTCCCGCTACGCCGAAGCCCTCGATCACCTGCAGGCCCTCGGCCCGGAACTCTCGCCGGCCATTGCCGAGAAGCCTCGCCGCAAATGGGACCTGGCCCATATGCGCATCCTCGCCGAGGCCCTCGGCAACCCGCAAGCCACCTTCCCCTCCATCCTCATCGCCGGCACCAACGGCAAAGGCTCCACCGCCGCCACCCTGGCATCCATTCTCTCGACCGCCGGGTATCGCACCGGCCTCTACACCTCTCCGCACCTTACCCGCGTTAACGAGCGCATCCAGCTCAACGGCCACCAGATCCCCGACGAGACCTTCGCCCGCTTCTACTTCCAGGCAGACACCACCGCCGCCCGCCTCCTCGCCGAAGCCCGCCTACCCTACCCTCCCAGCTTCTTCGAGATCCTCACCACCGTCGCCTTCCTCTACTTCGCCGAAGCCCGTGTCGACCTCGCCATCCTGGAAGTAGGCCTCGGCGGCCGCCTCGACGCCACCAACATCGTCCAGCCCTTCCTCTCCATCCTCACCGACATCGCCCTCGACCATCAGGAGTACCTCGGCTCCACCATCGCCGCCATCACCGCTGAAAAATGCGGCATCCTCCGCCCCAACGGCACCCTCATCACCCTCCCCCAGCACCCTGAAGCCAACCAGGCCATCGGCGAAGCCGCCGCCACCTTCAATCTCCGCGCCCTCTCCGCCGCCGGCTTTGTTCCCAACCGCGAAGACCTTCAGCCATCTCACGCGGACTCGCTCTCTTCCCCGAACCGGGTGCCTTATAATGGCGGCGGCGTTATCGCCGCGGGGCGAGGTGCTCTCTCCGACTCCACCCAATCAACTGCCATCCCGAGCGAGGCCGGAAGCCGACTTGAAGAACCCGTGTTCTCTTCTACATCCCCAGCCCTCATCCCCAACCGCTACACCCTCCTCCTCGACAACGCTCCCCTCGAAGTCGACTCCCCGCTCCCCGGTCACCACCAGCAGCGCAATCTGGCCTTGGCCATCGCCGCCGCGCACGAGCTCCGCACCCGTCACGGCTACAACCTCCCCAACAGGCTCATCGCCGAAGGCATACGCCGGACCCGCTGGCCCGGCCGCCTCGAACTCCTCACCCCCCGCA
>CAXTRY010000133.1:0-6637 GCA_964246805.1 uncultured Acidobacteriaceae bacterium | reverse complement strand
CCTTAGCGATAGTGGGGCTGTCGCGAAAGTGGGGCTGTCGCGAAGGTGGGGCACCCGGCGGGGATGGGGATTTAAGGGCCGGGACGCGCATGTGGCTGTAACATGGACCCTCTAATTAGAGCCAGCCTTTGGCTCGGGCGAGCCGCGCCGCTTCTGTTCGGTTGTGCGCGCCCAGTTTTGAGATGGCTTCGGATAGGTAGTTGCGCACCGTTCCTTTGGTAAGCCGGAGCGTTCGGGCGAGTTCAGCCGTGCTCTCGCCCTCGCCCGCACGTCGCAGAACTTCGCGTTCCCGTTCCGTGAGCGGGCCAGCGTCGGCGGACCATGACTCAGCGGCAAGACCTGGGTCGATGACTCGTTCGCCACGCGCCACGCGCCTCACGGCCTCCGCCATCTCTGTCGAAGGGCAGTCCTTCAGCAGGTATCCCAAAGGCACCCGCATCCAGCGCGCGCCGCAGGTAGCCGGGTCGGGCAAACGTAGTCAGAATGAGGACACGCGTTGCCGGATAGAGTTCTTTTACCCGGGCTGCCAGGTCGAGACCCGTCGATTGCGGCATTTCAATATCTGTGACCAGCACCGCGGGCCGATGGAGACCCACCGCTCGCAATGCCTCTGTCCCGTTGCCCGCAGAAGCCATAACCTGGATATCCGGTTCAATTCCCAACATGACTGTCAAGGAACTTCGCAGGATGCCCTGATCCTCCGCAAGTACAACCGTAATTGGGTTTTTAGAAGAAATCATTGGAGGCTAGCTGTTTCGCCGTTATTGGCACCCATCGCCGCGTATACCGGCAACGCCGCAAGTACACGCGTCCCGCCTAATGGGGAGCCGTCAATGGTCAAGCTACCTTTCGCATCTCGAAGCCGTTCTCTCATCCCGACGATTCCGTTCCCATCGGCACTTTGTTTTCCGACGCCGTCATCATCGATTGTGAGCCTTAGAAGAGCATCTTTGCAAAGTTCTACCCTGCATTCTGTTGCATTGGCGTGACGCAGGATGTTCGTCGTGGCCTCCCGCAGCACGAAACAGAGTAGGTCGCTCTCTACAGACGAAAGCTCCACGGGGTCCACTTTAGTGAGGAGCTGGACTCCGGCACTTCCAAGCGCATTCCTGGTCTTACTCACTTCAGCCGCAATGCCTTCCGCACGGTACCCAGTTACCGCAGACCGCACCTCGCGAAGAGCCTCTCGGGCTGTAGCCTCCACCTCGGCGATCTCACGATGAGCAATCTCCGGTTGGAGAGAAAAGAGACGGTTCGCCACATCGCTTTTGACTGCAATGACGGTGAGCGTGTGGCCAAGGAGGTCATGCAGGTCTCTTGCGATACGTTCGCGTTCCGCTTGTTGCGTGAGGCGTTCGATCTCCTCGGTGGCCTTTCGCAACTGTCCGCTGACGAACACCTGGCGGGCAAAGGAAAAGTTGCTTAGGCCAATGACAACCATAAAGAACACGACAGATTGAGCAATGGCCCAAGGCAGATGCAACCACCAGGTCTCCAGAAACAATCCCACTGCTTGAGCGGTAAGAATAGCGGCAAACATGCGAAATGCGGAGGAAATGGTTCCTTGTCGAAGGAAGAAGCCGCTTACGACCACAGCAAAGACGAATTCGCCTCCGGCGTTCGGATTGAACGGGTAGTAAAGGTATCCCAGCAGAAAAAGTACGGTGAGCCAAAAGTGCTGTTCTCGCCTACTGCCGCGTAAAACCCGAAGATATCCTGTCAAGAAGATTGCGTAGAACGCCAGGAAGATTGCCCAGACTGTAACGGAGCGGCGATGGATCGGTTCCGCGAACCAAAATACCGAGTACAGCAAGGAACCCCAGCGGAGCAGCCGCGTTTCATCGCGGAGCATACCAAGCACGTTCACACTGCGATGTGTTCGGTTCCGATCCATGCGCTTTCGAGTCTCCTACCCTTCCTACATTCGCGCAAGCTGGAAGATGCCGAAACCGTACGCCATCATGGCTGAGAAATGACACTTGTCACCTCTCGGGGTTGATACCTTCCAATGGTCTTCCCAAATGTAACGCGCGATGATCTCCCTATCGCTCCAAGGAGATGCGCCATGCACCCCGACCCACTCTGGATGAAACTCTTTCTCGCCGTTCACGTCACCGCTGGTCTGGTGTCGTTCGTCCTTGCACCCGTAGCTCTCGCAACCGCGAAGGGCGGCAAACAGCATCGGCGCTGGGGTATGGTATATCTCTGGTCCATGGGAGTGGTGACCTGTACTGCCTTGCCCATGGCTTTGTTCCGTCCTGTGCTGTTCCTTGCGCTTGTCTCTGTGATTGGTGCGTATCTCGCTTTTTCCGGATACCGTGTTTTGAAGTTGAAAAATCTTGCAAGTGGCGGTTCGGCGCGACCGATTGACTGGGCTGCCGCCTGCATCGCCCTTGTGGTATCGGTATTCCTTGTCGCCTTGGGTTGGTTTCGTCCAGCAGCCGTCCAACATATGCAGGCCGTGGCCATACTTCTTGGAAGTCTAGGTACCCGTGGGATCGTCGCCGACATGTGGCGTTTTGTTCAGAAGCCGACCGAAAAGATGTTTTGGTGGTATTCGCATCTAACAAAATTCATCGGCAGCTACATTGCAGCCTGGACGGCTTTTTCTACCGCTACTCTCAGTCACATTTTTCGTCATGCCGGGATCGTCCTTTGGCTCTGGCCAGCGACGGTCGGGATTCCGGCCATCATTCTTACCACGGCTTACTACAAACGAAAGTTTGCCGCCCGCAAGCCTTCCGGTGCAGCTATCGGCCTTGCTGCTGACTGAAGTCGAGTCCCGCGAGAACAGTAGATACAATAGCGCGGCCGCTGCGATGTTGCCGAGTCTAGTCCTGATTATTGAACCGGCTTTCGGTGACCAGCTTGTCAGCTGATGAGCTGGCCGGCTTACAAGCGTTATGCAGTCTTTTTGTGGATGAGTTCGCCAGCTTTGGCGGCGGCGTCGGCGAGGATGCGGTGGTGGAGGGTGAAGAGGGCAAGCTCGAGGCGGTCGGAGACGCCGGTTTTGTCGTAGATGCCGCGGAGATAGTTCTTGATGACCTGCTCTTTGGTGTTGAGCTGGAGGGCGATCTCTTTGTTTTTGCAGCCCTGGACGATGAGGGCGACGATCTGCATTTCTTTGGGGGTGAGGCGGTCGCGGACGCGGGCACCTACGGAATCCACAGCGGCGAGCATAGTGATGTTGGCGTGGTGGACGTAGCGCTGGCCGCGGGCGACGCGACGGAGGCAGTCGACCAAGTCGGTGCCGGAGATGTTGCGGCAGACGACGCCTTCAATCTTGGCGGCGATGTCCTGGGGGACCTGCTCGTTGTTTTCGGTGACGAGGACGCAGCGGCTGCCGCCGGTGTGGGCGCGGGCTACGACGGCGGCGAGATCGAGCTGCATGGAGGTGGAGAAGATGGCGAGGACGCCGCGGAACTGGTCGAGCGCGGCGAGCAGGCGGGTGGAGTCTTCGCACTGCGCGACGATGCGCATGTCGTCTTCGATTGCCAGGACGCGGGCCGCGCCCGAACGAAAGATGGCTTGATTGTCCGCAAGGATGAGACGATTCATGGGTGGTCTCCGGCGGATACTTGGTTTGATCCGCAAAGACCTCATCGGCGACCGGGTGTGGTACTCCGGGAATGTCTACAATTCGTACAAGGTTCTGTTTCCCCGCGCGATGGACCGGTATGAGATGTTCTGAAGCGTAAGGCGAGCGCGCATACTCCAATTAGGAAGGGTTCATGGCAAAGCCGATCTTATTTGCAATCGACGACGATACAAGCGTGCTCGAAGCCGTGGTGCAGGATCTTCGGCGGCATTACGGGCAAACTTTTCGCATCCTAAGAGCCGTTTCCGGCGACTCAGCCCTGGAAACTTGCAAGCAGTTGAAGGAGCGCGGGGATGCCGTCGCACTCTTCCTGTCCGATCAGCGAATGCCCGGCATGACAGGCGTGGAGTTCCTGGAGCAGGTGATGTCAGTCTATCCCGACGCAAAGCGCGTTCTGTTGACTGCTTACGCCGACACCGAGGCTGCCATTCGCGCCATTAATGGAGCGAAGATTCATTACTATTTGAATAAGCCGTGGGATCCGCCGGAAGAAAAGCTTTATCCGGTACTGGACGACCTATTGGCGTCCTGGACCCTAGGGTACAGGCCGGCCTTCGACGGGATTCAGGTGGTGGGAACGCGATGGTCGGCCGCGGATTTCCAGGTTCGCGATTTCTTGTCTCGACATCGGGTCGAGTACAAGTGGCTCAATCCGGAGCAGACGCCGGACGCTCTGGAACTGTTGCGGAAGAAGGGAATCGACGACACGAAGATGCCCGTGGTCATCTTCGGCGATGGCTCGGTGCTACTGCAACCCACGGCACATGAGCTCTCCGCGAAGCTGTGCCTGCCCATGCAGGCCAAACAGGAGTTCTACGACGTGGTGGTGGTGGGCGCGGGGCCGGCAGGGTTGGCGGCGGGCGTCTATGGAGCGTCGGAAGGCTTGAGGACGCTCGTGGTGGAGGCGGAAGCACTGGGTGGCCAGGCTGGATCGAGCTCGAAGATTGAGAATTATCTGGGATTCCCCCAGGGTTTGAGTGGGGAAGAGTTGGCACGGCGGGCATACATCCAGGCGCAGCGCTTAGGGGCTGAGTTTCTGGCGCAACGCGTCACCGGTATACGTTGCGAAAACAATTATCATGTGCTCGAAGTGGGTGATGGGCGCGAAGTGACGTGCCATGTTTGCCTGATCGCGACGGGAGTGGCCTACTGCAAGTTACAGGTGCCGGGAGCTGAGGAGTTCTCTGGGGCCGGCGTGTACTATGGCGCGGCACTGACGGAGACGCGCGATTGTGCCGAAGAAGAGATTTATATTATTGGCGGCGCGAACTCGGCTGGGCAGGCGGCAATGCACTTCTCACGCTATGCGGCCAAAGTACATATGCTGGTGCGTGGAGAGAGTCTGGAGCGATCGATGTCGAAGTATTTAGTCGATCAGATCGCGGCTATGGGAAACATTATTGTCGAGACCCGGACTGAGGTGGTGGCCATGGGCGGCGACGGACACCTCGAATGCCTGACGCTGAAGACGCCGCGCGGCGAGGAGAGGCGATCAACGAATTCAGTTTTCATCTTCATCGGTGCCGCGCCCAAGACTGATTGGCTGCCGAAAACAATCGTGTGCGACACAAAAGGGTTCATCCTGGCTGGACCAGAGTTGAAGACGGAGTTGAAGGCGAATGGCAAGGTGAGCTGGCCCCTGGAACGCGATCCTTACTTGTTGGAGACTAGCGTTCCCGGGATATTTGTGGCCGGGGACGTTCGTTACAACTCCGTCAAGCGGTGCGCTTCGGCTGTTGGTGAAGGGTCGATCGCCATCCAGTTCGTACACCAGTATCTGGCAACGCTGTGAACAATATGAACGAGAACGAGAACGGACGTAACGGTTTGCGCACGCCTTTGAAGATCGACGCGCCCATGCTTGAAAAGCTGCATCGGACGCCTATCCTGGCTTCACTGACCGATGAGCAGCTAGCGTGTATGGAGGGGGCGGAGGAGATCCACGTTCAAGCCGGAGACCTCGTCATCCGGCAGGGAGAGATTGGGCGTCACTTCTGGATACTGCTCGATGGCGAGCTGCGTCTTTCACAGACGACCCTCGATGGTCATGAAATGCACATGCATGTGATGACGCCCGGCAATGCATTCGGTGAAACATCTCTGCTGGCGAACATACCGAACGCGTCTAGTTTTCGGGCGATCCACGAGGCGCATCTGTTGCGCCTTGACGAACAGGGGTTTTGGGGACTGATGACCCTGTGCCCCGAGGTGCGGAAGGCTGTTCTCGGCAATATGACGATGCGTTATCAGAAGATGCAAAGCATTGCGGTGCATCAGGAGAAGATGGCGTCGCTGGGTACGCTCGCCGCCGGTCTGATGCATGAGTTGAACAATCCCGGCGCGGCGGCGAGAAGGGCCGCGGCACAATTGCGCGAAAACCTCATGCGGCTGCACGAACTCGGTGCCCGGTTTACCAAGACGTCCATGACACCCGATCAGAAGATGTGCATCTTGGAGTTACAGCAGCACGCGCTCGCCCGCAAGGAGCCGCTGCGGATGAACTCGCTCGAACAGAGCGACGCGGAAGAAAAGCTGACGGAATGGATGGAAGAGGCGCAGATAGAGAACGCGTGGAAGCTCGCGCCGACGCTGGTGTCGATCGGAATCGACTCGGAGGAGCTGGAGTGCGCGCGGCGGCAGTTTCCTCCAAACATCTTTTCCGACGCGCTGAGCTGGATGGAGGCGATGGTGTCGTCGATGCAGCTGGTGGGGACGATCGAAGAGAGCATCGGGCGGGTGGGCGACCTGGTGATGGCGGTGAAGAGCTACGCCTATGAGGGCAAGGGGCAGAAGCAGACGCTGGACGTGAACGCGAGCGTCCATGCGACGCTGGTAATTCTGGGGCACAAGTTCCGCGAGAAGCAGATCGCGGTGGAGAAAGATTTCGGCGAGCTTCCGATGCTGCAAACGACGCTGACGGGGCTAAACCAGGTATGGACGAATCTGTTGGACAACGCCATCGACGCGGTGGGGGTGAAGGGGCGGATCGGGATCAAGACGTGGGTGGAGTCGGGCTCGATCTGTGTGAGTGTGGTGGAT
>CAXTRY010000132.1:0-6762 GCA_964246805.1 uncultured Acidobacteriaceae bacterium | reverse complement strand
CGGGTGCCATCACAGGTTCGGGATGGGCGGCTTGCTCCTCGGCGCGACGTGCCACGACGTGTGGGTTATGCACCGGGCAGTTTGTCTCGGTGCAAACGGTGATGCTTCTTCCTGCGCCCTTGCCAAAGACGACAATTGCAGCCTTCGTGTGGTCGCACGGCGGCTCGGCGTCCGTGTTTTCCGGCGTGTCGAGCTCGCGGTACTGGTGTTTTTGCAACGCGCCGGGGTGCTGTTCTTTAGGGCTGCGCCACGCTGTCTCGATGGAGACAAGATGAGGCCGTGCGGCAAGTTCGCGGTCGATGTGGGCCGTGACTTTGATTTGGTAGCACGGCGCGTCAAGGCATTGATCGCCCTGCACGTCGCAAAAGAGGCTGGTGTTGAACCCGCTGCGACGGGGACAGGTGACACAAGCTCCGGCGGCAGGGTTGAGGGTGGTGTCTTCACGGTCGAACGGGGCCTCCGCAAGGGACAGGTAGAGGTTGGCTTGTATCCATGCGCTTAAGTGCTTCGCGGGTAGCAGGTGCGGCTCCTTGTCCTGCCAGTCCTTCCGCCAGCATTGCTCGTAGGCTGTGGCCTGGGCGTCTTGGGGCAAACGAGCAAGCAAGTTTGCGTGGCTGGCGGTGATGCGCTCTTGGGTGAACGCCTCGGCAATCGCGGGGATGAGTTGCAACAAAGACAGACGGGCGTAGATGTGGCTTGCGCTCTTACCCGACTTCTCGACCAATGCGCCTACGTCGTAGCCGGGAAGGTCTAAGAGTCGCTGAAAGCCCTGCGCCTCTTCGTATGGGTGAACGTCCACCCGCTGCGAGTTCTCGACCAACTGCCACTCCATCGCGGCGGCGTCGGTGAGTTCGACGATGCGAGCGGGAAGTGAAAACAGTTCAGCCAGCTGTGCCGCGCGGAAACGCCTTGCCCCCGTGACGATCTCGAAGCCGTCTGCGTTAGGGCGAACGGTGATGGGCTGCATGAGGCCATGCTGCCGGATGGTCTGGGCAAGCTCTTCCAACTTTGATTGCTCGAAGGTTGCGCGGGGGTTGGTTGTGGATTCGTGGATTGTGTCGATGGCGAGGTATTGAAATGCGCTGCTGTCTTGCATGGTGCCCTCCTTTGAGCTGGTTCTGTGTGAGGTTGTGGAGCGTCCGCGCTGCCTTGTAGTCCGCTCCGTGGGCGGTGAACTTGGGTCTAGCTGCGTCGGTGCCTTTGCGGGTCGAACGCCTCGGCGAATCCCTGCTCTCGAAGGTTCCTGTCCCACGTCTTGGCGAAGGCTTCGTGCTGCTCGTAGAGCTGCGTCTGAAAGCAGTAGTTGTCGCCCTTGATGAAGCGGCTCCACTGCTCAACGGCTACGTAGTCGTTGCGCCAGTAACAGGGCGTCAGCAAACCCCAGCGGCTTACCTCGAAAAGCATCTCCGGGTCGCGCATGGCGTCGCCGTTTTGCTCTCCGTAGTGCGCCACCGATAAGGCGGGGAGTCCACACGGCCCTGACTCGTCTACCGCTTCAATGACAAGCGGCATATAAGGCGGGTTGTCGATGTGAAGGTGAAGGCCGTGGTGCCAACCGCCGGCCTTCTTGAGGATGGCGAGAACAGTCTTCATCACGCCACCTGCGCCAGTTCTGCATCGGGAATGACTTTAGCCTCGGTGCTGTTGGTGCTGGCTTTGTCCTCGACGGGCGGCTCCAGCGCGGCGAGAATGACAGCGGAGGTCTGCTGCACGACTTCCAAGCTCTCCGCCAAAAGTGAAGCATTGCCGTGGTACAGCTGGATGTAGTCGGCGGATGCGCTGCCCGTCTCAAGTCCAACCGCCTTGCCGACCACAAAGGCGACGGCCTCGGCCTCTGTCTCCTTCACGACTTTGGTCGTGGTGGTGCGCCGCTCGGCTTTGTGCAACATCTCGTGCGCCAGTTCGTGAACAAGGGTGCTGAACTCCTCGGCCTTCGATTGTCCCGGCAGGATGGCAATGCGTCCGCCGTAGCTGATGCCGAGCGCGGGTGCGATCTTCTCCGACCACACAAGCTCGATGCCCTGGCTCTTGATGAAGGCGACGATGCGCTCGTGGTTCTCTCCGGCATCGCCTGAGATTTCGCGCATGTTCGGCAGGTCCGGCCCTTCGGTCTGCGACACGTCGAAGACGTAGGCGGAACGGAAGCCGACAAGCATCGGTTTATTGATGGCGGCGGGGTCGTTGCTCTGGGTCGTCTCTTCGTCCTTCTTGCGGCGAAAGCCGATGATGGGAGCGAGAATGCGGATGCCCTTCTGTCCCTTCATCACCCGGCGGCCAAGCTGGTTCCACGCGTACAGTCCGGCAACGCGGGTTGCGTCCGGCTTCTGCCGTGCAATCTCCAAGATGTTTCCGAAGCTGTAATTGTGGAATCGGCTCATCGCGTTCAGGTAGGCGGTGAGCGCATCGGACTTCCCGGCCTCCAACTGCTCGATGAGGCTCTGGACGGTGGCAGCGATAAGCTCCTTCGCCGTTTGCCGTTGCTGCGGCTGTTTGGGGTTTTCGCTAATGGGGGTGACGGTGCCGGTGGTATTCATGGCTGCTTCTCCTTTGGGGTTCTGGCTTTTGCAATTCCGCGTTGAAACGCGGCATGTACATGCCGAACGCCACCCGGCAAAGGCGGGGGGTAGCAACTGCAAGGGGAGGGGTCTCTCCCACCCTTGAAATGAAGCGAAGCGAGAATGGAAAGGGCGCAGCGAAGCGGAGGGCTGCACAAGCGCAGCGCGGAAGCCTGGGGAAATCCCTTGCGGGCGCGAGGGGCGGAGCTCCCCTTAGGAAGGCTTGGTTTCCTTATGCGTGCGCGAAGCGCACCGATATGTCAGGGTCGGCGTTGCGGGCAGGAACAGGCCCGCTGAGGTGGGTGGCGGAAGACACGCAGCGGCTGAAGCCAGGGAGGAGGCATCCTCCCGTTCAGCTTCTTTACGTCGCAAGCGGTGGTCGTGTTCCGAAGCGCCGACCCGGACTTCTTCGTGGCGCACATCGATGTCGCCGCCAAGTGGACCGACATGGTTCCGGGCATGACGGGGATGCATCCGTGGTTGGATTTTCTTGTGAGGCTGAGCCGGGCCCCAGTGATCTCGATTGCAGCGATCCGGGGCCGCGCGCGGGGTGCGGGGAGTGAGTTTGCGCTCTCCTGCGACATTCGTTTTGCCTCACGGGAAAAGGCGATCTTGGGGCAATTCGAGGTGGGAGTGGGTGCGGTTCCGGGCGGCAATCCCATGGCGCGCCTGTCGCGCATGGTGGGGCGCGAACGAGCTCTGGAGATCATACTTAGCGCCGACGATTACCCCGGGAACCTTGCGGAGCGTTATGGCTCCGTGAACCGGGCCATTCCCGACGCGGAGTTCGAGGCCTTTGTCGACGCGTACGCGGAACGGATCGCGGGCTTTGAGAAGCAGACGCTGATCGAAGCGAAGGCATTCATCGACCGCGATACATTGCCGGATGACGCGGAGTTCCCGCCAGCCTTGAAAGCATTCTTTACTTCAGCCGCTCGCCCGGAGACCCGCGCGCGATCCAATGCGCTGATGGAGCGTGGCTACCAGCAGCGCAGCGACACGGAACTGAATTTGGGGCAGCGAACGGCAGAGTACCGGGCGCAGCCCTAAGTCTTAATTAGATCACTCCCGAAGTAGACTGTGCCGGGTGAGCGCACGATCTGTTTGAGTAGGATGATTGTCGAGGCAAGCTGCTCGCGATTGGTTTCCGCCCTTGCAGTTGCGCCAACCGAAGGCCAACCGAAGCTTCGCGAAGCCATAGCCAAACTCATGAAGGTGGAGAGACAGCGTGTGCATCACAATCGGGGCTCAGGAAGGTGCGGATCTGCGTGGGGCATCAAAGGTACAGCCTTCGCCGGGGACCGGGGAGTAAACAAGTTGAGGTGAGCACCGACGGTGAAAAGTCCTGGCTCGCCGCTGAAATAACGTCCAGAGGCTCCGATCTCTCCTGGGTGCAATGGCGCTTTCCTTGGCAGCCGGTCCAACCCGGTGAGACGATGCTGAGTGTTCGCTGCATTGACACTCTCGGGATGGTGCAAACCTGTAAGACAAAAGGATCGGCACCCGAGTCGGCGACGGGCCTGCACCGCGTGAAGGCCAAAGTTGAAGCTTGAAACTTCAGCACCATAACATTAAGCTTAGGGTTCCACCCTGGACGCAGCCAGAATTCAGCGGCCGGGCAACATGGAAATTCAGCTGGATTTATTTCTCGACTATGCGGAACAATAAAGCTGTATCCGATGTTTCAAGCGTTCTTCCGTAAATCGCAACCGAGCCTGTTAGCGATTTGAGGAAACGATGCTTTACTATTCCGCTGGCGCACAGGCGTTCCTAGGCGACATTCCTTCCGCGAAGATCGTATTGCTCGACACTGGTCATTTTGCTGTGGAGACGCACGTCGAAGAGGTTTCCTAACGATAATGAGCTTTCTTGTGAAATTGGACGTAACGAGCGTTAGCCATTACAGTGCTGCTCGTGCCTGGCCTTGTACTCATGAGACTATTCTTCCCTTCCGCTTAAGCGCTAACGATCTGGAAGACTCTTCAGCGCCAGATCGATCATTGCGTACAGGTCCTTCCGGCTCGCTCCCGATCGAGCCTCGACTGCGATGCCGCCGGCTAGGGTTAAGATCAGGCGGGCCATCGTTTTTGGATTGCAATGATCCGGCAGATCGCCTTTGGCGAGGTCTGCGGAGAAACGATCCTCCAATCTGAGCCGCAGCGTCTCTCGATGTCCCGCGAGCCAGTGCTGCAGCGCGTCATTGGCGTGGATGGAGGGCGAACTGTTGACGACAAGACAGCCCGGCGTGTGCTCAGCATCCGTTACCACATCGGCGTAGTGGCGGAGAAGCGCTTCCACGCCGAGGCGGGTAGTGGAGGCTCTGAAAGCATGCTCATGGGCCTCGTCGAGAGAGGCGATGTATCGGCCCACCACCTGACGGAAAAGCGCCTCCTTGCTCTCGAAAGCGAAATAGAAGCTGGCGGCACCGATGCCCAATGTTCCCGTCAGGTCGGTCAGCGAGGTTCTATCGTATCCCCGCCAAAATAGCTTGGTCGCGGCACCGATCGCCTCTTCCATGTCGAATGCGCGAGTCCGTCCCATGTGCGAATGTCGTTTCTAGAGTGACCGCTCAAATATCTGTTGACGCACTCTAAAGATAGTGTAATGATCAGTCTACTAAGTCGCAAGGCAATGATGGAATCTCGGTTCCACTTACGATCAAGCGACGCTCAAGGGAGATGCAAATGGCCGACGGTTCTTTCGCGGACAAGAAGTTCATCGAGATTAAAGGGCGAAGGATGGCTTACCTCGATGAGGGCGAAGGCGCGCCCATCGTGTTTCAGCATGGCAATCCAACCAGCTCGTACCTGTGGCGGAATGTGATGCCGGCCTGCGTAGGTCTCGGCCGGCTGATCGCCTGCGACCTGATCGGTATGGGCGATTCCGAAAAGCTTCCTAACTCCGGGCCGGACCGCTACACCTATGTAGAGCAACGCGAATACCTCTTCGCGCTCTGGGAAGAGTTAGGCCTGAAGCGCGACGTGGTGCTGGTGATTCACGATTGGGGCTCCACCCTCGGCTTCGATTGGGCACGCCGACACGCCGATCGAGTGCAAGGGATTGCTTACATGGAAGCGGCACCGCTGCCCCTCACCTGGAGTGATTTCCCCGACGAGGCTTCCCGCAACGCCTTCAAAGCGTTTCGCTCGGAAGCAGGGGAGGACATGGTTCTTCGCGACAACGTCTTCATAGAGGCTCTCCTCATCGAAGCCGAGAAGGCAAACCTAACGGAGGCTGATAAAGCGGTGTATCTCCGGCCCTATCTCAATGCGGGAGAAGATCGTCGCCCCATGCTGACCTGGCCGCGCCAAATCTCGCTGGACGGATCGCCGGCCGATGTAACAACTATCGTGTCCGAGTTTGCTGAATGGTTGAAAGACAGTCCAGTGCCGAAGCTCTGGGTCAGGGGCGATCCGGGCTTTATCACTAACGGGCGACTCGCCGGCTTCTGCGGAGGTCTCCACAACCAAACGGAGGTGAACGTGAAAGGCCTGCATTTCCTCCAGGAGTCCAGCGGACCGGAGATTGGGAAAGCTGTGGCTGATTTTGTTCGTGGTCTTCGGTCTCAACAGTAGAAGCGTGGTGCTTCGAGAATTTCAGTTCCACGCAGTGAAATGTCATCAAGAGCAAGAAGTACATTAAAAGTGAGGAATCCTATGTCGAGCTCAACCGAAGCAGTAGTAGCCGAATACTTTGCCGCACTCCGAGCGTTAGATGTAGAGCGCTGTGTGGCTGTTTTTGCGGCGAATGCCGAGCAACATGATCCGGTAGGAGCACCGCCTAACGTCGGGCAGGTGGCAATACGTGCGTTCCTCGCCAAAACTTTCGAAGCGTTTCAGGAACTCGACATGACCGAGGACCAAGTGTATGCGAACGGAACTTCGGCTGCGGTCACCTGGACTGCCAAGGGTGTCGCGGGCAGCGGCAAGCAAGTGGCGTTCGAGGGAGTAGACGTCATTGACTGCGACGAGTCGGGGAAGATCAAGATGCTGCGCGCGTTCTGGGACTCGGCTCCGGTGATGGCGGCGCTGCAGCCCTGATGGTGCTGTAACGGATACGAAAAGGAGCGAACTTATCCTCCACTACATGACTGTAAGGAGATAGCACATGACGGGCACAGCTTTCCCAGAAAAGAAGTTCATCGAAATTAAAGGCAGCAAGATGGCTTACATCGACGAGGGTGAAGGCGCACCCATCGTCTTTCAGC
>CAXTRY010000131.1:0-7018 GCA_964246805.1 uncultured Acidobacteriaceae bacterium | reverse complement strand
AAGCTGCCCGGCGGGTTTCAGGTGGAGCGGTATGCCATCGATGTGATTGGGGTTTGCGCGCGGTGCCAAGGCTAGACCCTGTAAGGGAATGCAGCACAACAGGGGCAGACCGCCCCAGGCAACAAAGGAGAACACCATGTCAAACGAGATGAAATGCCCGGTACCCCATGGAGCGGGAGCAGGATCGGGAGCTAAAGCGGGAACGGCCACTGAGACCGAGTCGCCCATGCACGGCGCGGTCACGACGACCGCGGAGCAGATCAAGACCAACTCGGCATGGTGGCCGAACCAGCTGAACATCGCGGTCCTGCACCAGAACTCGAAGATGTCCAACCCCATGGCACCGGACTTCGACTACGCCGAGGAATTCAAGCAGCTCGATCTGGACGCCGTCATCAAGGACCTGCACGAGCTGATGACCAGCTCGCAGCCGTGGTGGCCGGCGGATTACGGGCACTACGGGCCGTTCTTCATCCGCATGGCGTGGCATAGCGCGGGCACCTACCGTATCAGCGACGGACGTGGAGGGGCGGGCATGGGCACGCAGCGCTTCGCTCCCCTGAACAGCTGGCCCGACAACGTGAACCTGGATAAGGCGCGCCGCCTGCTTTGGCCGATCAAGCAGAAGTACGGCAGCAAGCTTTCCTGGGCCGACCTGATGGTGCTTACCGGCAACGTCGCGCTTGATTCGATGGGGCTGCAGTCGTTCGGCTTCGGCGGCGGCCGCGCCGATGTCTGGGTGCCGCAGGAGGACATCTACTGGGGTCCGGAGGGCACATGGCTCGGCAATGATCGCTACACGGGCGATCGCGAGTTGGAGAAGCCTCTCGGCGCGGTGCAGATGGGCCTGATCTACGTGAACCCGGAAGGACCGGACGGCAAGCCCGACCCGCTCGCTTCGGCGCGGGACATCCGCGAGACCTTCGGCCGCATGGCGATGAACGACGTGGAGACCTTCGCGCTGGTCGCGGGCGGCCACACCTTCGGCAAGGCTCACGGCGCGGCCGACCCGAACAAGTACACCGGTCCCGAGCCCGAGGGCGCGCCCATCGAGCAGCAGGGCTTCGGCTGGAAGAACTCGTTCAACACGGGCAACGCCGACAGCACCATCTCGAGCGGCCTTGAAGGCGCGTGGACCACGAACCCGACCAAGTGGGACAACAACTACCTGGAGAACCTGCTCGGCTATGAATGGGAGCTGACGAAGAGCCCCGCCGGTGCCTGGCAGTGGACGCCGCGGGAAGGCGCCGGCGCGAACACCGTGCCCGACGCCCATGTGGCCGAGAAGAAGCACGCGCCGATGATGTTCACGACCGACATCGCGCTGCGGGTTGACCCCATCTACGGGCCGATTGCCAAGCACTTCCTCGCGCACCCGGACGAGTTCGCGGATCAGTTCGCACGGGCGTGGTTCAAGCTGACGCATCGCGATATGGGGCCGAAGGTCCGCTACCTTGGACCGCTGGTTCCCGAAGAGTCGCTGATCTGGCAGGACCCCGTTCCCGTGGCGGACTACCGCCAGATCGGGGAGCCGGAGATCGCGTTGCTGAAGGCGAAGCTGCTTGCATCGGGCCTGTCGATCTCGGAGCTTGTCTCGACCGCGTGGGCTTCGGCGGCGTCGTTCCGCGGCTCGGATAAGCGGGGCGGTGCGAATGGCGCGCGCATTCGCCTCGAGCCGCAGAAGAACTGGGAGGTCAACCAGCCGTTCCAGTTGGCCAGGGTGCTGGCGAAGCTGGAGGCAATCCAAGGCGAGTTCAACGCCGTCCAGAACGGCAGCGGCAAACGCGTCTCGCTCGCCGACCTGATCGTGCTCGGCGGCTGCGCGGCGGTCGAAGCGGCCGCGAAGAAGGCCGGTCATGAGGTGATGGTGCCTTTCGCGCCGGGGCGCACGGACGCTACGCAGGAGCAGACGGACGTGCAGTCCTTCTCCGTGATGGAGCAGACGGCGGACGGCTTCCGCAACTTCCTCCAGGTCGGACATCCCACCCCGGCGGAGGCTTTGCTGATCGACCGCGCGCAGTTGCTGACTCTGACCGCGCCCGAGATGACCGTGCTGATCGGCGGCCTGCGCGTGCTGAACGCCAACTATCGTCAGGCGAAGGACGGCGTCTTCACTGCTCAGCCGGAGACGTTGACCAACGACTTCTTCGTCAACCTGCTGGATATGGCGATCGAATGGAAAGCCTCAGCCACCGTCCTGGGATCGTTCGAGGGCGTGGACCGCGCGACGGGCGAGCTGAAGTGGAGTGCTTCGCGGGTCGATCTGATCTTCGGGTCGAACTCGCAGCTGCGGGCTATCTCGGAGGTCTACGCCTCCGGCGATGCGAAGGCGAAGTTCGTGCGTGACTTCGTGGCGGCCTGGAACAAGGTGATGAACCTGAACCGCTACGACCTGGTGGAGCGTGACGAGAACACGCAGAAGCAGGACCTGGCGACGGCGTCGGTTTGATGATGGCGCTCTAGGTTTGAGGGGACCCACCCTAACCGCGGTAAGACTGCGGCGAAGGTGGGGCACCCGTTTTTTGTTCTTTTGATACGTGATCTAACAAAATAAGGGACTTAGCTGGTGATCACCCTTCTTGAGGGTTCGCAGGCCTCGGCTGCAGGGGGTGTTCCGAGGCTAGATTTGTCAAGTGGGCGGGCTATGTAAGGAAGGGCCGAGTGAGGCTTTGCTTCAGGCCGTGTAATGGTAAGCGGCTCCTTCGGGAGCCGCTTACCGTTGTGCGAGCGCCGGAGCGGGTTGCCGCCAGTTGCGGATGGTGCGTGCAACAAGCCGGATGGCCCAGCGGGCGGTGAGGAGTGCGGCCAGCAGAGCGGCGGCGGCAAATCCGGCGGCCATATAGGGATGGTGCGTGGCTGTCCAGGTGAGGCCGATGGCGGCCGCGTCTTCAACCGTGCTGAGAGCGATGTTCGAGACCGGCTCGGGACTGGGCGTGACGGCGGCGCGGACGGCGAGCTTCGAACCGTGCGAGGCGGCGGCGATCATGCCTCCAAGCGCTGTGGCGGCGATCTGCATTCCGGGCGACAGATGCGAGGTCGCTCCGTAGGCCAACAGCGCGGCGACCGGAATGCGGACGAAGGTGTGGGCGGCGTTCCAGACGAGGTCGAAGCCGGGGATTTTGTCGGCGACGAACTCGGCGGCGAAGAGGAGCGCGGAGGCGGCGAGCACCCACGGGTCGGCGACGGCGTCGAGGCCGGACGGGAGCGCGATCCAATGGAAGCGGGCGAGCGCGCCGAGCGTCAGGACGGTCGCGTAGACGTTGAGACCGGCGGCGAAGCTGATGGCGACGACGAGTGCGGCAATGGTTTCTTGGGTAAAGGTCATGCCGTCTCCTGCTGGGTGCATTAAGAACTTCGTTGCCGCCTACCCATGATAGGCCTCGATCGCTACGATCTGGAGGAGCAGGTGTAGATCATCGGTGCGCTTCTGAAGGTAATCACCAGCAACCGAACACAACTACAGTTCTACCAAGTCCCATAAGACTTTGTCAGGCTGAAAGGGAGCGGTGCTCCGCGCGGGCCGCACGCAAGACCTTCAAGGCGGCATCCGCATTGAGCCACGCGATGACCAGCCCGACAGATAGATCCGCCCAGCCGGATCGTGTAAGCGCCGTGATGAGGCCGGCAGCAATCATGGCCACATTGGCCAATACGTCGTTGCGCGAGGACAGAAATGCAGCACGGATGAGACTGCCCCCGTGCTTTCGGTGTCTCGCCAGCAGCGACGCGCAGCAAAGGTTGACCGCTAAAGCTCCCGCTGCGACTATGGAAAGCCTGCCGGCAGCGGGTGGCAACGGCGCATGGAACTTCGCCCACGCGGTCCACAGGGTGGCGATGCCGGGGAGGAGCAGAACACCCGCAAGCGCCGTTCCGAGCCATGCCCGATTTCGCGCGTTCCAACTCAACGCGACAGCGACAAGTGCGTTCAACGAAGCGTCTTCAAGGAAATCCACGCTATCCGCAAACAGGGATACCGATCCGATGGTCCGCGCAACTCCGAATTCGATGGCGAAATAAACGACATTCAGAACCGCAACTAGCGTCACCACGCGACGCAATCCATCATTCATTCTGCGCCCCGCCTCTGGGCGCAGATGCCGGCGCGGCCGCCACCGACGGAGATGGCGACCACGAGGGCGGCGATGGTCTCTGGGTAAAAGTCATGCCAGGTCTTCCGTTCGCAGCGAGTGTATCAGGCGGACGAGGAAGCGATGATTGCGTCAAGACGGTGGGTCGTCCGGTGCCAGATGAAGGTGAGCGCGATACCGGCAAGGATCAACCCGGCGCAGAGGCCAAGCCAGAGGCCTACCGCGCCGAGCTTGGCATGGAAGCCGAGCCACCAGCCGATGGGCAAACCGAGCAGCCAGTACGAGCAGAAGTGGACATAGAGGCCGACGCGCGTGTTGCCCGCGCCGCGGAGCGCGCCGGTGGCGGTCATCTGGAGGCCGTCGAAGAGCTGGAAGACGGCCACGATCATCAGGATCGGAGTGGTTGCGGCGATGACGCGCGGGTCGGGGGAGAAGCCGCGGGCGATCTGACGGGGGATCAAGAGGAACATGGCGGAGGTGGTGAGCATGAAGGCCGCGCCGAGCAGGATGCCGGACCAGCCTGCGGCTCGTGCGCCCGAGGCATCTCGGCGCCCGATAGCCTGGCCGACACGGACGGTGGTGGCGGTGGCGATGGCCATCGGGACCATGAAGGTAAAGGAGGCGCAGTCGAGCGCGATCTGGTGGCCGGAGAGCGGAAGCGCGCCGAAGGTGGAGACGATAGCGGTGACGGCGGCGAAGATGGCCACCTCGACGAAGATCTGGGCACCGACGGGTAATCCTAGGGCGATGAGCTCGCGGAGGCGCCCGGCCTCGTAGTGCCATTTGGTCTGGAAGAGGCCGTAGCCGTTGCGGCGCTGCTCGGCGACGAGGAAGGCGAACATGAGCGCGGCCTGGTAGCAGCGGGAGAGGGTGGTCGACCAGCCGGAGCCGGTGACACCGTAGGCGGGGATGGTGATGCCGTGCCAGCGATGGCCGTAGATGAAGAGCCAGTTGAAGCCGACGTTGATCAGGTTGGCGGAGACGAGCGTGATGGCGATGGGGCGGACGTGGTTGAAGGCCTGGAGGTAGCGGCGCAGAACCATCCAGAGGAAGAGCGCGGGGGTGCCCCAGTTGAGCGCGTTGAGGAAGGGCAGCGAGAGGCGGAGGACTTCGGGGTCGGTGTGGAGGCGGGCGATGCCGAAGGGCAGGGCCGCCGTGAGGAGCATGAGGATGACGGCCAGGGCGGCGGCGAGGACGAGGCCGTGCTGGAGCGCGCGGTTGGCGTCGTCGATGCGCCGGCCGCCGAAGTGCTGCGAGAGGACGGTATCGAGGCCGATGAGGACGCCGCCGATGCCGAAGGCGAGCGTGTGGTAGAGGACCTGGCCGAGTGCGGCGGCTCCGAGCGCGACGGCGGAGTTGGGCAGGTGGCCGACCATGACGGTGTCGACGATGCCCATGGCCATCCAGCCGAGCTCGGCAAGGATGAGGGGCAGAGCGAGGTGGAGCATCCGCGGGATCTCGCGACGTATGGATGACATGGGGATGGACATCTCAGGTGACCGGAATCCGTGGGAGTGCTTCGCCGACGCGGGTCTTGCTGCGGGTGGTGAGGGTGATGGCGGCGGCGAGGATCAAGCCTCCGCCGAGCCAGGCCATGGGGCCGAGACGGTCATGGAGGACGAGGACGCCGAGGAGCGAGCCCATGAGCGGCTCCATATTGAGGAGGACGCCGGCTTGCGAGGCGGGCACCTGGGTCATGCCCCAGTTCCAGAGCAGCGTCGTGGTGGCGGTGCAGAGGATGCCGCTGGCGGCGAGGGCGAGCCAGGCCTTGACGGAGACGGCGGCGGTGGGCGGCGCGCCATAGCGGAACGGGACCCAGACCAGGAGCATCAGGGTGCCGAGGACGATGCCGTAGGCGGTGACCATGAGGTGCGAGTGGCGCTCCATCAGGCGCTTGTTGATCAGAATCCAGAAGAGCGCGATGGCGAGTGAAAGGACGACGAGCAGGTCGCCGTTTAGGCTGGCTTCGCCGGGCTTGGCATTTTGACTGCCGCTGCCGCTCAGGGCGATGAGGGCGGCTCCGGTGGTGGAGGCGGCGAGGGCCGCCCAGCCGACGGCGTCCATGCGCTCGTGGGCGAAGAGGGCCGCGCCGACGGCGAGGATGACGGGCATGGTGCCGACCATGAGCGAGGCGTGGCTGACGGTGGTGAGCGAGAGGCCGTAGAACTGGATGAGGAACTGGAGGGGTACGCCGAGGAAGGAGGCGGCGAGGAGCAGGCCCCACTCGCTGCGGCTGAGGGAGGGACGGTGGGTGACGAGCAGCGGCAAGAGGACGACGGCACCGAAGAGGAAGCGGTACAACACCATGTGGGCGAAGGACATCTCGGCGAGGGCGATCTTGCCAAAGAAGAAGCCGGTTCCCCAGAGCGCGCTGGCGAGTGCGCAGGCGGCGAAGCCGAGGGGACGGCTCTGGTGTGCGGAAGGCATGGCTTTACTGTCGCACATCGGGCGTAAGGGGGCCGGTTTCGAACTAGGTGGGTCTATGTGTCGGGCCTTCGGCCCTGTTGCGTTGGTGGCTACCTAGGCCTTCAGCCTAGGCTGGTATGGGGCGGGCCTTTGGCCTTTAATTTGGGTAATTGCCTAATCGATGTAGCCGCTGCAGATAGAGGTCTCTTGCTAGCCGATGTAGCGGCCACAGATAAAGATTTCCTTGCTAATCTATATAGCGGCTATAGATGAAGTTCTTTGTCAGATGACCTATAGAACAGGCGGAGGCTTTTATGAAGAAGTCAACCTTCGGGGGGAGTAACGGCTTGTCGGAGTAGGGTTGACGTTTTTATCAGATTTATCGGCGCTTTTGTATCTTGGGAGTTCCAGGCCGCCCAACCGGAGCCTATAACGACGGTATCCGGGAGGTCTGCTTTAATAAACGCTATCTTGTTAGTCGATGAGTTCATCAAGACGATCTCTCCGGTGGTGGAGACGATGAC
>CAXTRY010000130.1:0-7088 GCA_964246805.1 uncultured Acidobacteriaceae bacterium | reverse complement strand
CGGGCAGATCGCGGGGACGCCGAGGACGAATTCGCAGCTCGACCCGTTCACGCTGGGGTACGACAAGGGTCTGTCGAGCCTGAACTATCCGCACCGGATCGTGGCAAGCATGGTGTGGACTCCAAGAGTGCGGACGGAGAGCCGCGCGGTGCGGGCAGTCCTCAACGGATGGGAGGCCGGGCCACTGTTTAGCGAGCAGAGCGGGCGCCCGTACAGCCTGGCGATTTATGGCGGGACGGCGTTGAAGGGGGGGCGATACAGCATTAATGGGTCGGGCGGGGCGACGTATCTGCCGACGGTGGGGCGGAACACGGAACGGCTGCCGGACGCGATGAACCTGAATCTGCGGTTGTCGCGGGCGGTGCGGCTGTCGGAGCGGGTGCGGGTGCATGGAACGGCGGAGACTTTCAACGTGCTGAACCATGTGAACTATTCGGGGGTGCAGACGCGAGCGTTTTTGGCGGGGACACGGGGCCAGATCACGGCTGGGGTGACGCCTCTGGTCTTTCAGGATGCGGCGGCGGTGGCGGCGGAGGGATTGAACGTGCATCCCTTTGGAGCGTTTACGGCGGCGGGTACGAACGGGCTGCGAGAACGGCAGGTGCAGCTGGGACTTCGTATTGATTTTTGATTTGGGATTTAGCCGGCAAGTTCGTCTTTCTGCGCTCATCGGGTGTTAAGGTTGGTGCTCTACAATCGTGGCTGATTGGGGGTGTCCGCTGGACAATCGATTTTGGATGGGGCTGGGATGCCTTTGCTGCTTTTTGCTGGCAGAGCCACTGCGGGCTGAGGAGTTGCCGGACTCGCCGGGGAGCGTGGCGATGCAGAGCCAGGCCGCACAGGGGACTGGCAGTATTGCGGGTGTGGTGCTGGACGCGACGGGCGCGGGCATACCGGCGGCGCGGGTGACGCTGGCGGGGCCGGATGGGCATGACCTTCGCACAATCTCCGCGGACGCGCATGGAGCGTTTCTATTGGACGGGCTGGATCGCGGACCTTTTCGCGTGGTGGTGAGCGCGGCGGGGTTTGAGCCGTTCGTGTCCGCGCAGATACCGCTGACAGCTGCGCAAGCGTATCAGCTACAGGGTATTTCGCTGCGCGTGGCGGCGGCCTCGACGACGGTGCAGGTAACGCTCTCAGTGGATGAGATCGCCACCGAGCAGGTAAAGCTCGAAGAGAAGCAGCGGGTGCTGGGCATTCTGCCTAACTTCTATACGAGCTATGTCTACAACGCGGCTCCGCTGGGGGCGAAGCAGAAGTTTTCGTTGGCATTTCATTCGGTGCTCGATCCAACGGAGTTTATCGCGCCGGCGATCACGGCGGGCGCGGAGCAGGCGAATAATTCGTTTGCGGGCTATGGACAAGGAGCGGCGGGATTTGGAAAGCGGTATGCGGCGAGCTACGGAGACCAGCTAACCCACCGGCTGTTTGCCTCCGCCGTGTTTCCAACGCTGCTGCGTCAGGACCCGCGCTATTTCTATCTGGGTACAGGGACGAAGAAGGCGCGAGCGTGGCACGCGGTTCGCGAGGCATGGATCACGAGGACCGATCGTGGCGGAGAGCAGTTCAATTATGCTTATATTTTGGGAGATTTGACCTCCGGCGGATTATCGAACCTATATTACCCTCATGCAAACCGGGGGGCGGGGCTGGTGTTTCGCAATGCGGGAATCGGGTTCGCAGCCCATGCGGGCGACAATCTGGTGCGAGAGTTCATTCTGGGCGGATTGACGACCAACACACCAGCCAAGAAGGGCAAGCAGCCGACCGATCCCAAGAAAGATTAAAAAGGGAGAGATTAGGGAAGAGGATGATTGGTGTAGAGGGCTTTGCCGCCGGAACGTGTGACCAAGATGGATGGTGCCGGCAGGGTTGGCAGTGGGCCGGGGTCGTTGGCGAGGGATTGCCACAAATAGATACGCTGCGGGGTGGACCACTTGGTGGCGAGAGTGGCGGTGGTCTCGAAGATCCTTGGCGCGTCGGGGAAAAAGGAGCCGTACCAGAGGTTGGAGGAACGGCCTTCGAGAATATGGAGATCGTTTCGTTTCAAATAGAAGCCGAGGGTGCTGGCGGCTTCATATTCACCGTGGATGACGATGAGGTCGCCGGAACGAAGTTGCGGGGCCAAAACGGCGGCGAGTTGCTGCGAGGAGAGGACGGGGGCGAAGGTCTGAAGACCTAGGTGGGCGGCCAAAAGGAAGAGGAATGCTCCGGCGACGAGGCTCAGCATGGCGGCGTGCGGATGGCTTCGCTTGCGGAGAAGGTCATAGGCGAGGGTGCCACCGAAGAAAGCCAGGGCGGTGAGTAGCAGCGGCGCGCGGAAAGCTCCCATGGCCTGGCGGTTGAGGTCGAGGAAGTGGCCGAAGGAGAGGGCGTATTCGCCGGGATTTTGCTGAAGGAGAGCGGCTAGGTCCGTCTGTGCAGTGGGTGGGGTGGCGGTGAGGGTTAAAAAGAGAGCGGCTACGGCGGCGAGGGTGCCGAGTGCAAGGAGGATACGTGAGGCGTACATCTGCGATGGTTGAACCCACGTCTTCGGATCGAGACAGAGGGCATCCATAGCTTCAGCGATCAGGAGCATGAGCGGGGGAAGGCTGGGAAGGACGTAGTATTCCTGCCGGGTGGAGAGGGAGAAGAAGAGGAGCGGGAGGGCCGCCCAAACAATGAGGAAAAGGCGGGCGCGCTCTTGCGGAGAGAGGGTGCGGGTGCGAAGGCGGGTTCGCCATGCGGCAGTGCGGAGGGGAAGCGCGGCGGCGAGGGCGTTGGGGAGAAAGGCGGACCAGGGCATCAGCCAGACGAGCATCAGGCCCCAGAAGAGGACGAGGGGTACAGTGTCATAGTCGCGGGGAACGCGGAGGTTGAGGTAACGGAGGAGCTGTTCGTTGAGGAAATAGAACCAGGCCCAGCCGTGGACGTTGCCGTCGGTTGGCAGTGGGATGGTCCAGTGGCCGTTTTTGAAGGAGAGGTTACCAGGGTGTCCTTGGGTGGGGTTGGCGAGGGCGACCAGGATGTGCCAGGGGATGGCGATCAGGAGGAAGGCGGCGAGGGAAGCGGCAAGGTGGAGCTGGCAAAGGCGGCGTATCGTACCGCGCCAGCCTCGAGTGAGGAGGAGATAGAGGAGAACTGTGCCCAAGGGAAAGACGAGGCCGATCAGGCCTTTGGTAAGGATGTTGAGGGCACAGGCGGCGGCGAACCCCATGCAAAGCCAGCGGCTTTGGTGCTCCTGCTGAGCCAATTCTTCCGTGAGCCAGAAGGCGTAGAGGGCGAGGGTGAGCCAGAGGCAGACGGCGACGTCGGGGATGAGGATGCGAGAGAAGATGAAGATACCGAAGGAAGAGAGCAGGATGAGTGCGGCGTAGAGGCCTGCTCGGGCGCTGGCGAAGGCGCGGCGGGCGAAGCCTTCAAGTGCGAGCGCGAGCGCGAGAACGGTAAGCGCGAGGGGAAGGCGGGCAGCGGCGGCGCTGACGCCGAAGAGACGGAAGCTTGCGGCCATCGACCAGTAGAGGAGCGGGGCCTTCTCGAGATAGCGGATGCCGTTGGCGTAGAGGGTGACCCAGTCGTGGCGTAGGAGCATCTCGCGAGCCACCTCGGCGTGGACGGAGTCGGCGTCGTCGAGCAACGCGGGAGAGAAGAGGGTGAAGGTGGCGTAAAACGCGAGCCAGAGCGCGAGAATGAGGAGGCGGTTGCGGGTGCGTTCAGCCATAGGGTTGAGGCCAGTTTATAAGTGCTCTTCTATAGTTATGAAATGGACGCGCAGGCAGGGCCGCCGACGGAGCTGATCTTTGGGGAGTGGTATCCGGCGTTGCGGGCGGACGGGCTGCGTAAGGGAAAGCTGATGACAGCGACGCTGCTGGGAGTGCCGTTGCTGCTGGGAAGGAAGTTGGACGGGCGGGTGTTTGCAATGCGCGACCTGTGTCCGCACCGCGGGATTCCGCTGTCGGCGGGCTGGTTCGATGGGGAAACGGTGCAATGCAAATATCACGGCTGGCGGTTTGAGCCGTGCGGCGGGCAGTGCGTGGAGATTCCGTCACTGACAAAAGAGCAGCTCGTGGGGCTCGATCCGACGAAGATCTATGCGGCGGCGTTTCCGTGCGAAGAGCGGGACGGGTATGCGTGGGTGTATGTTCCGGCGGCTGGGACGGGGCGGCTTGGGGCGAACCTGCCACCATTGCCCGAGGTGCCGAAGTTCTCGGAGCGGTTCCGCGGCGCGCATCTCCAGGCCGATCTGCCGTGCAACGTGGATCACGGCATTATCGGGCTGATGGACCCGGCGCATGGGCCGTTCGTGCATCAGGCGTGGTGGTGGCGATCAAGGGCGTCGATCCATGAAAAGGTGAAGCGATTCGAGCCGATCCCAGAAGGATTTCGGATGTCTACTCATGCGCCCAGCGGCAACAGCGCGCCGTATAAACTGCTTGGCATCTACGGCGAGCCGATCACGACGACTATCGACTTCATGCTGCCGAATCGCCGGGTGGAGACGATCCGGTGCGGGACGAAGTGGTTTTCAAGCCTGACGACGGTGACGCCGGTGACGGCTTCGACATGCCGGATCGATGTAATGGCGGCGTGGAACGTCTTCTACCATGTGCCGTTCGTGACCACGATTGCTACGTTCTTCGGGGCGCGATTCGTGCGGCAGGACCAGGAGACGATGATCGAGCAGGCGCGCGGGCTGCGCTCGAACCCGTCGCTGATGCTGGTGGATGACGCGGATAAGCCGGCGAAGTGGTACTTCGCGCTGAAGCAGGCGCGGCTGAAGGGGACGGGGGAACACCCGCTGAGTGGGCCAGTGGAGCTGCGGTGGCGGAGTTAAACGTGAATCACCTCTATTTAGCCGCAAACTTCTTACGGAGCCAATCTAAAACTGCGAGTTGCTCATCCTGACCTGCGCGGCGAATTTGAGTCAAAAGCCATATAGTGGTCGGTTTCTGTGCCGTTATGTTCTTCGCGCCTTGATTGCAGGTTGAGCAGAGTGCACGTAGATTAGAGAGTTCGTCTTTGCCCCCAATACTCTTATCAACAACGTGACCTATGTGAAGGCGAACTTTTCTTCTTGTCTCAGGATCAATATCTCCGGGTGTAAGGCCGCACATCTGGCACGTAAATCCGTTTCGATCTAATATCTCTGCACGAAGTTTAGCTGATAAGCTCCGACTAAAACGAATCACCGATTTTTCTGGGGGAGCCTGTTGTAGCAAGTATTGTCCCGGCTTGAGACCCGCATTATCGTTATGTGTCAAAATCGGCCAGTTTTCATCTTCGCGCAATTCACGAACCCGCCGAGCCCATTCGCTTACATCGGCACCTGCAGCGTCTCTAATCTCGATTGAAGTGATAGTTCGCCCGATATTTGAAAGGAGGAACTCTCTAATCCGTTGTTTTGAGCTTGGTTTACGCATTCTGTAGTAGCTAAGCCTCGATCTTGTTTAGAGTTAGTAATCAAGTTCGCCAATAATTGTTTACCGATCAGTTTGGTATAGGCTGGCGGTATGGCTTCATTAAGTTCGTTCTTGGTCATCCAGTCAATACCCATTGCGTCGCGAGCGGCCGCTATCGTGCAGTTGCCGCCGCCTGTCACCTGAACGAAATCGCGCATATCATGCGTTTTTCCGTAATGCAATTTGCGTTTGTCGAAAGTATGAACTTTGGGATGTATCCCGTGCTTTGGTGTCAAGATTGGAAAACTCGCTTCAAAGAGGCGATGGCGAAGAACCCTTAACCCTTTAAACATAGTTCCACACAGCACTACAGGATTACGGAGGGGTGCACCCTCTACATTTTCAATCACATATGGAAGGCCTGAGCCGACAAGCATATCTCTAATGGGATCGATAAGACGCGGCCACGCATCGGCATTCCCATTACGTTTCGCGAGGTCTGAATAAGACTGACAAGGGGGGGAAGCATGGATTGCGTCGAATGTTGCCAAAAACTCTGAATCCAAGGTCAGGGCATCGGCCTGAATAATTTTAAACGGGTAGTTTGATTGTTTCTTAATATCGACGCCTGTTACTTCAAAGCCAGCTTCGTAGTAACCCGTACCAGCACCACCGGCGCAACAAAATAAATCAAGGAGTCGGGGCTTATTCCCAGGCGTGAGAACTGTCTTCAACTTAGTGTTCCTCTGCTCATTAAGCTTGCTTGAGAAAACTGTCCAGTCGTTCGGCCAGAGATTCAGGTTGTTTGAGTTCACACTGCCACACTATCAATATTGTCCAACCAAGCGATCTGAGTTTTTCCTGTGTGAGAGTGTCTCGTTCCATATTTGCACGGAACTTGGCTTGCCAAAAGTCTATCTGCGATTTAGGTGTCGATGAGTATCTGCATCGTTTGTGGCGGTGCCAAAAGCATCCATGCACAAAGATCACTTTTCGGCGTGGACGGAAGACGAGATCAGGTTTTCCAGGCAGATCAAGTGCATGGAGGCGATAGCGGTAACCGAGTTTATAGATGAGGCTTCGAACTGTCATCTCTGGTTTGGTGTTCTTCGAACGTACAGCTGCCATGTTTCGGGAGCGTTTAGCGGGACTGACATTATCTGCCACGTTTATGTGATGTGACCAGTTTAGCGTCAGTTGCAATGATGCTGCGGTCATGTCTGATTGGGATCGGTCTGCAAATACGTATCGGAAGCTCACTGGTCTTTTTAGAAGGTGGTGACGCCTTCTTCGATGACGAGGCGGTCGACGGCGATGTTCATGGCTTCGCCCAGGCGTTTGAAGCCGTCGCGGAAGGTGGGGTCCCAATAGTCGGCACCGGAGCGGCGAAGGAGGTCGTTCCAGATGTTTTGGGACTGCCAGAGGGTGACTTCAAGCGGCATGGAGCGAATCGCCGAGGCGAGGGCCAGGGCCGCATCGAGGGCCGTTGTGGGGTTGGCGTCTCCGGCGACGGCGGCTTCGAGGCGGATCATCGCTCGCTTCATGCGCTGGCCGGCGGCAAAGGCGAGAACGGGGTTGTCGAGGGTGACGAGGTCGGCGGCGGCCTGCGTAAAGAGGGCCTCGACCTCGGCGGGGTCGAAGGGGTCGGCTTCAAGGGCGCGGCGGAGGCTGGCATTGATGGCGAAGCCGGCGGCGAGCGCGAGGGCGGGT
>CAXTRY010000129.1:0-7126 GCA_964246805.1 uncultured Acidobacteriaceae bacterium | reverse complement strand
TTAAGGGCATCGAGCCGCCCATCGGCTACGGCCCCATCCTCGCCCTCTCCGAGATGGAAGCCGAGATGCGTCACTCCCGCGTCAAGCGGACCAAGACCGTCTGCGCCTATTGCGCCGTAGGCTGCTCTTTCGAGGTCTGGACCCGCGACCGGCACATCCTCAAAATAGAGCCGACGCATGGTCCCGCTAACGGCATCTCCACCTGCGTCAAAGGCAAATTCGCCTGGGGCCACGTCAACGCCGAAGATCGCCTCGTCAAGCCGCTCCTCCGCGACGGAGATACCTTCAAGGAGATCACCTGGGACGAAGCGCTGGACGTCATCCAGCGCAAATTCACCGCTATCAAAGCCGAGCACGGCCCCGACGCCCTCGCCTTCATCGCCTCCTCGAAGACCACCAACGAGGAGAGCTACCTGATGCAGAAGCTCGCCCGCGCCGTCATCGGCACCAATAACATCGACAACTGCGCCCGCTATTGCCAGAACCCCGCCACCACCGGTCTACAGCGCACGGTCGGATATGGGGGCGACTCGGGCTCCATCGCCGATATCGAACAGGCCGGCCTAGTCCTGATCATCGGTGCCAACCCCGCGGAAAACCATCCGGTCCTCGCCACCCGCGTCAAGCGCTCCCATAAGTTTCGCGGCCAACGGCTCATCGTCGCCGACCTGCGAAAGCACGAGATGGCCGAGCGAGCCGACATCTTCATCCGCCCCAACCCCTCAACCGACCTCGTCTGGCTCAATGGCGTCGCCAAGTATATCTTCGATCACAACCTCCACCAGCCCGCGTTTATCGACAAGTGGGTAAACCACTTCGACGAATACATCCACTCTCTCGAACCGTTTACCCTGGAGCACACCGAGCAGGTTACCGGCATCCCGGCCGCGACGCTCATCGCGGTCGCGAAGGAGATCGTCGCGGCCGACGGCGTCTGCATCCTCTTCGCGATGGGCGTTACCCAGCATTGCGGCGGGTCGGATACGGCCACCGCGTTGTCGAACCTCCTGCTGCTCACCGGCAACTACATGCGACCCGGTGCCGGCTCCTATCCGCTCCGCGGCCATAACAACGTCCAGGGTGCCAGCGACTTCGGCTCCATGCCCAATGTCTACTCCGGCTACCAAAAAGTGGACGATGAAGAGATCCGCGCCAAGTTCGAAGCCGATTGGGGCGTCACCCTTCCCACCAAAGACGGCAAAGACAACCATCAGATGATCGACGCCATACTCGATGGCTCCCTCAAGTCGCTCTACATCAAGGGTGAAGACACCATCACCTCCGATTCGAACGCCAACTATGTCGGCGAAGCCCTCCGCAAGCTGGAGTTCCTTATCGTCCAGGACATCAACTTCTCCGAGACCTGCCGCTACGCCGACCTTGTCCTCCCCGCCGCCACCTCGCTTGAGAAGGACGGCACCTTCACCAACACCGAGCGCCGCATCCAGCGCATTCACACAGCCTTCGCTCCCCTCGGCGAATCAAAGCCCGATTGGGAGATCATCCAGTTGATCGCCAATCGTCTCGGCGCAAACTGGAAGTACAAACATCCCTCCGACATCATGGAAGAGATCGCCCGCCTTACCCCGCTCTTCGCGGGAGTCACTTACGAGCGTCTCGAAGGCTTCGACTCTCTCCAGTGGCCCGTCAACGCAGACGGCACCGATACCCCGCTGCTGTTCAAGGATAAGTTCCACTTCCCCGACGGCAAGGCTCGCTTTTACCCCGTCGCTTATGTTCCGCCCTCGGAGGAGATGAACGCAGAGTTCGACCTGCACCTCAACAACGGCCGTCTTCTGGAACACTTCGAGCAGGGTTCGATGACCCTTCGCACCGAAGGTATCAAGGCCATTACCCCGAACAACTTCGTCGAGGTCTCCCCCGAGCTTGCGGAAGAGCGCGGCATCCAGACGGGCCGCCATGTCCAGCTCACCAGCGCTTACGGCCGTGTCCGCGTTCAGGTCCTGGTCTCGAATCGCGTCGAAGGCAAACAGCTTTACATGTCGCTCAACTCCGTCGAAGAGCCCGTCAACAAGCTCTCCTCCTCCCACACCGATCGCGTCACCCACACTCCGGCTTTCAAGGAGACCGCCGTCTCCATGACCATCCTCCCGGAACAAGGCGAAAGCCCCTTGCCGCGCCGTAACTTTCGTTTCGGACATCGCACTCCCCAGGACGGCATTGAAGTCGAACGCAAGTGGGTACGCGGCGACTATCACCTGCCTGGTACCCAGGCCGCCGACCAACTCGTCCAGATCAAATCCACCACCGTTTGAAAGATGTAGGTCGGATCGTTTGCCTTTCGCCTACCGCTAGCAACTGGAAATTTACAAACAGGAGCCCTCATGGCCAATCCGATCGCCTTTCGTCCTCTCCCCGTCGACCCGCATCTTGAACTCGAACGTCGTCTGCGCCAAGCTCCGCGCGAACACGCCGAGGCACTCCTGGTCGCTTACGATCTGCTTCAAACGGCGCACGATACGGGCGTTCTCGACACGTTGAACGGTCTGGTCGGTGCCAAGGACACCATCTTCGGCAAACTGGCCGAATACGCCAAACTGCCGGAGGGGATCGCCGGCATTCGCAATCTCCTCTCCGGTCTCAAGATCTTTACCGCCATCGACCCCGAGATGCTTGGCTGCCTTGCGAACGCCGTAGCCTCCGCCTCAAAAGAGCACCAGGCCGAAACAAAGCCACCCAGCTTTTTTGAGATCACGCGGCGTGCGACTGGCGAAGACAGCCGTCGTGCCCTCTCATTCCTCACCATGACACTTGTTTCCGTGGGCCGCGCCCTCAAGCGCTAGGTGTCGTCGCACTTATGATGATGGAGATCCCGCCACCAAGCCCATAGCCGCCGCGCTATGCGGCTTCGATTTGTTCTGCAAAAAATATCCAGAGATTACCGTTATGGTTCCTCAACCCTAACAATCCTTTCCCTCCCCCAATCCGCCGGCGCGGTGCTGTACGTTCTCCTATAGCACTACCTGCACGACTAAAAAAACGGCCCCTCGTGAGAGGGGCCAATCTGCCTTACTTCTCTCCTCGTACGGAGAGCTTGGCGCGGGCGAGCTCTTGGGCTCCGCTCCGCAAACTTGCTCTACTGATCACTTGGCGGGTTGGACGTCCCCGTGGACGCACGACCCGCCGAAGTGCCTGAGCTCTTATCCATTGCGGCTAAACTGTTGTGCAACAGCGTGATTCGCACACCGTTCACCAACGGCTTGTCTCCGCTCTCGCCGGCAACGTCTTTCTGCTTACCCAACCCTGTTTTATAGATGCGATAAAGCGGCACCTGGTGTTGCGTCACAAGATAGCGCACCACGGAATCCGCCATCGCCTGGGAGTTCTGCACGCCCGCGCGGCTATACCCCTGTACTTCGACGATGTACCCCTTTTCAGAGGCCAGCTGCTCCGCCAACTCATCGAGCTCCATCTTTGCCTTCGGCCCGAGCAAGGTCTTTCCAGGCGCGAACATCACCGACGAGGATGAAAGTTGCTGATAGTTATCGAGGTTGGACACCGTTCCGCGTAGCGCGTCGGTGCGAGTGCTCGCGCTCCCAGCTAGCGTATTCGCGGAGTCGGCCCGATTTCCGGCCGCCAGCGCATGCTGATCGGCTGTATTCGCCGCCATCATGGCCTTGCTGACTCCCGCCTGCGAGCGTGAATCCACGTCGCGAATGTCGTTTGCATTCTTCGCTTGGAGCTGGTCCAGCTCGTTCGTCCGATCCTTGATCGGATCGATCTGCCGCTTGACCCACTTCTTCCGAGCCAGCGGATTCATGTGTCCCCAGAAACCCTCTTTCGACTGCTGCTCCAGAGGCTTACCGGTCGCATAGCTGTTCGTATCATCAGCGCTCATGGACTTGGCCGGGGGCGGTACATCCGTGGGGGTGGCTGCCGCCGTCGACTGCGACCAGGCCGCTGTGCCGAACGCGCTTCCAAACATCAGAACTGAGAGAGTTAAACCTTTATTGCCGTAACCGATGAACTTTGCCATCTTGGTCTCCTTGAATACCGGCGAACAGGGAACTCGCCACAACTCACGAACTATATATAAGCAAGTAAGAGTCCAAATAATAAAATATTTTGTTTTCAAATACTTACAGAATAGATTTTCATCTTCCAATCAGCGTCGGGCGGCAAATTCTTCCAGTTGGGAAGCTACTTTTTCCGCTCTAGCGAACCTTCACGATGCGGATCTCCGGCAGCTGGGTGTTCCAGTTGCCGGCTATCTTTTCGAAAATCAAGCGAAACTCCCGCTCGTCTCCCGGTTTGATCGGTGCCAGGGAGACCGGTTCGGTGTCGATATACGGCTCTCGCACTCGGATCAACGTCATCGGCATCGTCTCTATCTGCGGGGGCATTCCTTCGTCATTCTTGAAGAGCACCTGCACCGTGATCGACGAAATGGTCTTCGGGCCCCCATTGCGGATCACCCCATCCACAAACGTCGATTTACCTCCCGATAAGCTCGTCGACTCGCTCATCTGCAAGCTCGACAGCGGCAGCTGCGCCGCATAAGGCTCAACCGGCAAGATACCTCCGGTAAGACCGCGATGCTGATGCTTGCTCAGCACCAGCATCGCCGAGATCACCGCCAGCACCACCAGCCCCGCGATCGCCCAGGCGTTTACCGGCAGCGGATCGTCGCTCCCCCGCTTCCGTCCTGGAACCCCGCGTCCCGTCGCATCTTCATACTCTTCATTCACGCCTCGATCTTACATCCTGCCGGATCGTTCTGGAATGGAACCGCGATGTGCCCGCCACCGTATTTTGTTCTCAAGCTGTAACGCCTTTATGCGATACATCACTAAGCAGCAGAAAACATCCCGCCCATTCAATTCAAACCTGGACCTTCCTATGCCATCGTTCACGTCCACGTCCGCCGTCACGTCCGCCGTCACGTCCGCCGCCGGCTCGCAAACGCGCCGCACGGAACTCGTCTACGCCGCGTCCGTCCTGATCGCCGGTCTGCTGCTGCTCTTCACGGTCGTCTAGGGCGTCACTCTCCGCGCGTCCGCATCTTCGCCGACTGGCAAGCTCATAGCCGTTCCGCTCGCGGCCGATCGCCGGCCGCCAATGACTTCGTTCAGCCACACGACGCCCAACACGGCAACCACGGGATCGATCACCAGCCGGTAGCGAAAATCCGCGTGAGTCAGCCAGTACGGCAGCGGAAACACCGTAAGTACCATCAGGAAGTACGCCGCTTCCCGCCTTTGCCGCTTCACCAGCACCCACATACCCGCTCCACCCAGCAGCATCGTCGCCGCCCCGTGCAGCCCGAACCATACCGGAGCGTGAGCCGTGCCCGTCCCACTCCAGAACCGCCACGCCCGCACCATCGTCAACCGGACGAACCGGCCGGGATGGGTCCGGATCGCCTCCTTCGTCAGCCGCATCTTCTCCGCGTCGTACCCCACCTCGCCCCGCGCCCGGTACTCCGCAAGCTCCCCCGCGTTCACTGTCGGAAAGAGCGCCTCCTCCGAATACCCCTCCGCTCCCGCGCGATTGCCCACCCAGAGGTTATACCCCGCCACGCTCCGCGTCAGGATCGTCGCATGGAAGACCCGCGCGTTCCGCACCGGCCAGGGCGCGTATAGCCCCGCAAACATCGCGAACGCCATCGCCGCCTCGCGCCACCTTCCTCCGCGCCAAGCCGCCACCGCACCCAGGCCGAGCAGCGACGGCAGCAGCGACGGATTGACCAGACCCGCTACCGCGCACCCGGCTCCATACCCCAACCAGCTTCCCCGGGCAGCATCCTCCGCCTCCAGCGCCCAGGCTAACCCAATCACCAGAAACAGCGCCGAGAGACAGGTATCCCACAGGATCGCCGGTATCCACATCGTAGCCGGCGACAAGCTCCACAGCAGCACCAGCCCCACGGCCAGGCCCTCCCGCGCAAACCGCCGCGCCAGCCGCAGCATAACCCCGATCGTCAACAGGCTTACGACGACCTGCACGCCCAGCAACATCGCCGCTGCCGACACCGTCTCCACCCCAAACCACCGGAAAATCGTCGCCAGCAATAGTGGATATCCCGGCCCGACCGCCGTTGAAGGCCCCGTCGAAACGCCATACGGATCGCTCAGCCCGTGTCCCCGCAAGACAGCCGTTGCCAGAAATCCCATCTCCGTCCCCCGCGTCCACAGCCATCCGCGGGGCATCTTCGCCAGGGCAAACCACACAACGCCCAAGCGTGCCGCCGACGCCATGCCCAGCACCCAAGCCGTATGCCTCGCCCGCGCGATCTCCTCCGCTGTCCTCACCCTCTAGTTATCGGCCGATTCAGACAAAGCTCGTTTTGTCCCCGCTCACTCGATCGTCATATGACCGTCAGGTCAACCTCGAACCCCCACCCTCCGCCGCCGGGAGTCTCCACCCGCACCGAATCTCCAGCTCTCACCTCTACACTGCACTTCCCCGCCAACTCTTTATCCGCGCCCGAAGCCGACACCCGAACCGCCTTACCCGCTGCTCCACTCTCTCCGGCGGCAAGCCCATACGGCGCAAACGCCCTTCGGTCCGCCAGCAGCGTTACGGTCGCCTCGCTCAGTATCTCGATCTCCCGGACGATTCCGTCGCCGCCCCGCCACCGGCCCGCTCCACCCGACCCCCTTCGGTAGCCATACCGCCGCACTCGCAACGGGTAGGCATACTCTAACGCCTCAACCGGCGTATTCCATGAGTTCGTCATGTGCGTATGGATCCCCGAAACTCCATCCGCGCCGGGCCGCGCCCCCATGCCCCCGGCGATCGTCTCGTAATACGCAAAGCTCTTACCCGTGCGCGGGTCCACGCCGCCGATCGTCAGATTGCTCATCGTCCCCGCGCTCGCCGCCGGTATCCGCTCCGGCAGCGCCCCCGCCAGCGCCCGCAGCAGTACATCCACGATCCGCTGCGAGGTCTCCACGTTCCCACCCGCCACCGCCGCGGGCAGCGCCGCGTTGACCACCGACCCCAGCGGCGCGCGCAACGTCACCGGCCGCAACAGCCCCGCGGTTGCCGGTGCATCCTCCCGCAGTAAACATCGCAGCACGTAAAATACCGCCGACCGCGTCATCGCCAATACCGCATTCAGGCCGCTCCCTACCTGCGCGCTCGACCCCGCGAAGTCCACCTC
>CAXTRY010000128.1:0-7285 GCA_964246805.1 uncultured Acidobacteriaceae bacterium | reverse complement strand
ACGCCACCTACCGCCAAGGCGTCCTCGTCACCATGTACACCGTCGAAGAGAACCGCAAGCGCGCCGACCAAGCCGCCGCCCGCACCCAATCTCTCGCCGCCCAGCTGGCCCAGAAGTTCCCCGCCTCCGACTACGCCGCCCGCGCCGCCAGCCTCGCCTTCCGCGTAGCCCAGGGCATCCCCATCACCGGCACGGACCGCGACTAAGTCCCAAATATGCGTCGCTTTGCCTTTTGTTTGTCATTCCGAAGGGAATATGCGTTCACGGCCGCTATACCCAGAACCGCGGCTAACTAGCCGCCTGTCGCCCTTCCACATGAGCCACCTGCTCATGGATGACCAGGAAATCGGCGTAGACATCCTTCCGAAACGCCTGCATCTCGTTTTGAAGATCCCTGCGCAATGCCGCCATGTCAGCCTGTAAGTCCTTGCACAGTGCACTCATATTAGCCTGAAGGCTGTTCCGTAACGCTCCCATCTCCGACCGGAGATCCCGCACATCCTGCCGCTGCAAGATGATGCCAATCAGACAGGTTACAGTGGGTGTAAGCGCAGCGAGCGCGGCAATCGTTATGGCTGTTGCCGTATTCATCGCTGTATCTCCATGCGGAAACCATACGAGATGCCGATACCCTGATGCTCATCGCCGAAAACGATCGGAATGACGAGAAGACATCCTGGCTGACGACCCGCGAACTGCGGCCTGAGGATGCGTCGGCCGTGGCCGAGTTGAGCGCTCAACTTGGCTACGAAGCGACCGCTGCCGAGATCACTGAGCGCATCCATCGGCTGCTGACTAGTCAGGAGCAAGTAGCGCTTGCCGCTTGCCTGGGAGACGAATTAGTCGGTTGGATTGAGGCCGCAGTTGTGCATCATCTCCAATCCCCGGCTCATACATTGATTGGCGGTCTGGTAGTAAAGGAAGGTGTACGCGGTATGGGCGTGGGTGGGCGTCTCTGCGCGAAAGTAGAGCAGTGGACCCGGCAAAAAGGCATAGCCATCGTGCGTGTGACCTCACGCAGCACACGGGAAGCGGCACACCGCTTCTACCTGCGCGAAGGCTATACGCAGACGAAGACCTCGGCAGTATTTGAAAAGGTGGTCGGCTAAGATTGCATACTTAACCATTGTTTTTCGCATTCATGGTCGATCGAGGCAGCTTGCAAAGCCTACGCCTGACCATCGTCCAATGCTCGCCAAGCAAGAAGCGCATCCGGAATGATGACGCATCCACATTGGTGTGTGTTGTGCCGTAAGCTCGTCAAAAGTGATAGATCAAATCGGCTCCGGCAAAGAACTGGCTCGATTTCTTCCCGTTGTCGTAACCCGCTCTGTCCCATGAATGGTCAAAGCGTATCTCCGGGCGAATCTGAACCGTCGTTCCTATATACCGGCTTAGATAAAGAGTGTTTTCCGTGTACTTGGACGCCACCCCTGTGCGTTGACCCTTCTTATCGTTCACAAAGTCGGAGCGGAAACCTATCAGCATCTTCGTGCTCACTTCATGATTGAGGTAGTTCAGCATTGCCCACTCGGGCGCAAAGCAGGTAGCCACTCCGCCGGTGCAGGTCGCTCCATTGGCGCCGGGGATCGTCGGAGGCGCGTTGACGGCGTCGCTTGAAACATTCGGCACCTGAAGCTGATACATGTACCACGACTCGCTCGCCATGTGCCACTTGGAATTGAACTTGTGGTACCAGACTCCATCATAGAATTGCACGTTGTTGAAGGCATACTTACCGTTATTGATGCCGTCGGCGCACAGCAGAAAACTATCGCGGTTCGTCTTCGTATCGTAGTCGACGCAGGCGGTCGCCGAAGGTTTTGCCCCAGTCGACCACGGAGCGATATCGTGTCCGGCCGAGATGCCGGCTTGCACCAGCCATTGGTTGCTCAGCTTCAAGGTGGCTACTAGACCCGTCGCCGTAAACGGATCGGTGGCATACAAAATTGAGTGCGTGTAGTTATAGTTGTTTGGCGCAAGCTGGGCTTCAATTCCAGGCACCGAAAGAAGGCGTCCAATCCGCACATTCAATCCTTCCTTCACCGGGAAGTATAAGTCCACGTACTCGAGCACAGGATCGAAGCCGTTCTGTCGATTCTTCTGGAGAAGCTGATAGCTCAAATATCCCTTGGAAGTGGTAAATCGATAGTCGATCCCATAAAGAGCGGTAAGATGATAGCCCACATCGAAATGGGTGTTCTGAACGGTGTTGGGAAGCCGTTCCAGATAAACGACAGCCTGGCTCAACTCGAACCGGTTGGGATAGACCGCATACGCCAACGGGTAGTTGTTGGTGGACGAGGTGCTGCCGTTGACGCTTGGATCGATCCACCCATAGAGCTTGGTCCGCGAGTTCTGCCAGCCCAGCGCCGTCATCAAAGGGTACACGTTGCCATCGGGCGCACCGATCGTGGGCGAAGCGTTGTACCCCCAATCCCCGTTGGGGAACGGCGGTGAGTCCAAAGGCGCGTCGACGCCGCGCCGGGCTGGGGCGGGGCCGGAAGGCAACATTCCCGCCCAGTCTTTCTCGTAAAAACGTCCGAGACGTTCCAGGAAATTGCCTTGTCCGAGCGGGTCTGTCCCAGCCTGAGGAACCTCCGCAACTGCATGACGCTGGGGCGGAGCACCCTCGGGAGACTGGTTTTCAGTCGAGTTACTGCTCGGTTTCTCATCGCTTGCGGCCTGGGCAGCCACCGGAAGACTGCAATGCAGCGTAAACACCACAACTCCACAAACAAGGTAGATCCATCTACGACGCACGCGCTCTCCCTTGAGGGCAATCCACAGCGGCAGACTCGCACCTCTCTAAAAGCATAGGAGGAACAGAATAAGGAAGTCGTTAAGGATTATGGCCGAGTGTTCTTTTCTCCACCGCATCGACCGCCGTTAGAATACCCCTATGCCGATCTCGCAAGTCATCATCCTGGCCATCGTCCAAGGCCTCGCCGAGCTGCTTCCCGTCTCCAGCTCCGCCCACGTCGTCGTCGCCGAAAAGCTCATGGGCCTTGACCCCTCTTCCCCCGCCATGACGCTGCTGCTCGTCATGCTCCACACCGGCACCATGTTCGCAGTCATCGCCTACTTCTGGAAGACCTGGCGCTTCACCTACTTCAAGACCGCCGACAGCTTCAAGCGCTTCGCCATCCGCGCCCTCTGGGCCACCCTCCTCACCGGCGTTCTCGGCGAGATCATCGTCAAGATCATCGAGCACACCGTCTTCAAGAACGCCCCCAAGGCCGAAATCGAGCTCCTCTTCTCCCACTTGGAATGGATCGCCCCCGCCCTCTTCGCCGCCGGCGTCCTCATCATCGTCGCTGGCCTTTACGAGCGCCGCCACCTTGCCGAGATCCGGCCCGTTGTCGGCGACTCCGTCACCATGCGCCAGGCCGGGATCATGGGCTTCGTCCAGGGCCTCTGCCTCCCCTTCCGCGGATTCTCCCGCTCCGGCGCAACCATCTCCACCGGGATGCTCACCGGCGCAACCAAAGAACGCGCCGAACGCTTCTCCTTCGCCCTCGCCGTCATCCTCACCCCGCCCGTCGTCCTCCGCGAAATCTCTCGCCTGCTCAAGGCTACCCACGCCTCCCCCACCGGTACCGCCGACCTCCACGCCGCCTTCCTGACCAGCCTTCTCGGCATGGTCTTCGCCTTCCTCGCCGGCCTAGTCGCGCTCCGCTGGCTCTCCTCCTGGCTTGAATCCGGCAAATGGTATCTCTTCGGCGTCTATTGCCTCATCGCGTCCGGCGCAGTCTTTTATCTCCATACCATCGGCTACTGATGCGCGGCCTTATGGCGAAGCGTGGACTTTACTGTCGCCCGCACCACCAGGCCCACCAGATCAGCGGAACCTGCAATGGAATCCGCGCCCACTGTGCCCAGCTCTGCCCAAACACACCCGGTGCAGCCACATGCGCCATCGCCATGTACACATTCGCCGGCCAAACCGCGATCAGCAGCGCCACCAAGCCCCACGCTGCCGCCCGCCGAGTCCCAGCTATCAACAGTCCGATCCCGCCCAGCACCTCTGCCGCTCCGCTCACATAGATCAACGCCACGGGCCAGGGCAGCAATGGCGGCATCATCTTTAGATAAGCAGGCGTCACCGCGAAGTGTAGAACTCCGGCCACCAAAAACAAAAGGCCGAGGACCACACGCGCCAACGTATGCCCCTCGGCCTCACCTTCAATTATCATTACAAGATACCTGCTAGGCCCCGCGCGAAAACAATCGCCGCCGCGCCACACCCACGCCCGCCAGCAAACCCGTTCCCAGCATAATCACGGAAGAAGGCTCAGGCGTTGGATTCAACGATCCAGTCTGCGCGGCAAAGTCCGTGACGCCATCCGAAAGTCCAAAATAGCCCGCAAATACCCCATTTTGCCCGTCACCGCAAAGATTCGACAACGAGCAAAGGTTCCCACCCGTGTACCCCGTCAGCGAAGCCACCGGAACGTCCAGCAACAGAATATTGCCGCCGCTATCGAAGCTATATTCGTAATATTGAAACTGCCCGTTCGACCCAAAGCCGGTCTGCGTCACCGGAGCTCCGGTAAACAAATAGGTTGTACCCAGTTCGTTGACCGTGACATTAACCGAGTCGAACAAGCCGGCCGCAGTATCGATATTGACCGAGCCGGTAGCCGTCCCGCCGCTCTCGTACGTGTTGTTGGCAAGAAAAAACGTCGTATCGGCATGTCCTACACTCGACACACCCATACATAAGGCAGAGAGAAGAAGCAGATTGCGCATAGACACCTCAGGAGCTGCTGAGATCACTATAGAGGGTCACCATCGATTCAAGAACAAATAAACGATGGGCCTCCACACCAAGGTGTTTTGAAGGCCCATCTTGAAACTCCATGCATTTACCGCGGTGAGTGCGGCTTAAGCTGTACACCGAATACGAATCCGCTCTAACGCTTCCATCGGCGGCGCCCCGCACCCACGGTGCCGGCAATACCGGTGCCCAGCAGAATCAACGAAGAAGGTTCAGGCGTCGCCGCGGAGTTCAAGGACCCGGTTGTCAAGGAGTAAGCGTTGGCCGTATTTGCGCCCGTCTTGATCGCAAACGCCCCCGCGTATCCGTCTCCGCAAAGATTGCTCGTCGAGCACAGTCCGCCACCCGTATAGCCCGTCAGCGAAGCTCCCGGTACGTCGATCACCAACTCATCGCCCGCCGCGTCGAAGCTCTGCTCAAAGTATTGCGTCCCATTGTTGAAAGAACTCTGCCCGGCGGGAGCACCTGTAAACAGATAGCTTGTGCCTCCTGAAAGTACCGTGACATTCAGCGAGTCGAATACACCGGCGTTCATATCGATGTTGACCGTGCCAGACGCCGTCGCTCCGTTCGCGAACGTATTGTTCGACAAGGTAAATGCCGTATCGGCAAAGGAAGATACCGTCGCGCCTAATGTGATCGCTGAGAGTAGAAGAAGATGACGCATTGTGATCGGGCCCTCGAATAGAATTACTAACAACATTCTACGGGTCTTTCTGTACCATGAGTTCTAAAATGCCTTCTCGCGTTACTAAAGAGTGCTGTTTACAAACCGCAACCAAAATTACAAAAGGCAAGGTCTTCATGACCTTACCTTTTGAGCTTGACTCTATAACTACAATCCCTACTGCCGACGTGATTGTTTCGACGCCAACGAAGGTTTCTTGCTATTTGGAAGCCAACGCATCTCGGTGTGACTTCACATAATCGTGCGAGGTGAGGACATGCTCCTGCTGGCTGGAGATCAGCTGATGCAGGGGCAAAGGCAAGTCCGCCGCCAACGCTTCTCCATAAGCCTTCTTAGCCGCGTCTTCTCCCTGCTCCGCGCTTTCCAGCAATGTGTGGTCGCCTCCACCCAGTTTCGCCTTCAAATCGCCCCAGACACGGTGCACGGCACCCGCCGTAGTACCCGTCTCGTTCACATCCGCGACACCATGACGGTGGAGCTCATTTTCAAGCTCAGCCCGAAAATTCGCACGTTTTAGAGACTCCGCCAGAAAATAACGCTTCAGGGTTTCATCCTGTAAGTGCTCCCCAATGTCCGCGAAGCCCTTCTGGCTATCTTGCAACGTATTGATAAGCGACTTGACAACCTTCTCAAACTCCGCATTCTTGCTTGCATCCGTAGCCATAAAGCTCCTTGTACCCTATACATATCCATAAAAATGCCGATGGCGGAAAGGTCGGTCGACTACCGCGATTCTCTTTCGTCGACCGCAAGCGGGAGAAATCGCGAAAACCCCGTTCCCTTACCGCCCGCCCGGCACAACTGCTAGGTAGCCGATCATGCCACCTGTTTGGTAGATGCCGTCTTGCTACAGAGGTTTGCTCCGCACGTATGCATCCTGATTCCACGCCATCCATTCCCCCGGTTTCACACGCTTGCTCCCGCATAATAGAAGCTGCTCTGGCAGTGTCGGCCGTCCTCTTTCCCTCTCACGCATTCACGCGCCGAGGCCGATGCATCCGTGCATAATCCCCATGAAGCCACTCAGACAAGCCGCCACGCCCACGCGTTACCGCCGCCTCAACGAGCTTCTAGGCGTCGTCGTCCTCGTCGCCGCCGCGCTCCTCCTGCTCGCTCTCGCCACCTACACTCCCACCGATCCTTCCCTCAATACCGTGGGCGGATACGCCCGTTCCGCCGGCGGCACCCTCCATCCCGCGCACAACTGGAGCGGCCTCGCCGGAGCCTTCCTCGCCGACGCCCTCCTCCAGCTTCTTGGCGTCGCCGGCTTTTTCCTTCCCCTGGCCCTCGCCCGCGTCGGTGTCTGCTGGCTGCTCGCCCGCCCCGCCGGATCGATCTTAGCCCGCAGCGCCGGCCTCGTCCTCTGGCTCGTCTTCGGCCCCGCCGCCATCGGTCTGGCTCCCATCTTTGTCGGCCACGCTCTCCTCTTCCGCAACGCCCTCCCCGTCGAAGGCGCGACTGGCCGCCTCCTCGCCGACGCTCTCGTCCACCTCCTCAACGTCCCCGGCGCGACCATTGTCCTCGCCATGCTCGTCGGCGTCTCCCTTTATCTCGCCACCACCTTCAGCTTCGCTACCGCCCGCGACTGGGCCACCGTCCGTTTCGCCCCGCTCCAGCGCCTGCAAGATTTGTGGGACGCCCGTTGGCGAACCTTACGCGCCCGCCGCAACCGCAACTTCGCTGAAGACCAGCCTCCAAGCGTCTACGCCGGCAAGCGCGAGCGCATGGAAGAGTCAGCCCGCCGCGCCCGCGAAAAACAGGCTATCTCCGAACGTCTCTCCGTCGTCCCGCCGCCCGCGCCAACCCTGGAACCTGCC
>CAXTRY010000127.1:0-7348 GCA_964246805.1 uncultured Acidobacteriaceae bacterium | reverse complement strand
GGGCTCCTGCGGGCATTTCGGCAAGCGGGGCCATCTCTCCGCCGCCGCCCATATGGGCGGCGTTCTCGAGCCCGTCAATGCATCCCCCGTCATCATTGAGGACGACTGCCTCATCGGCGGCAACACCGGCGTCTACGAGGGCACCGTCGTCCGTCGCCGAGCCGTTCTCGCCGCCGGAACCATCCTCACCCGCGGCACCCCCGTCTACGACCTTGTTCACGGCACCATCCTCAAGGCCACAGCCGAGATGCCGCTCATCATCCCCGAAGGTGCCGTCGTCGTTCCCGGCTCCCGAGCCATCCGCCACGGCCGCGGCGCGGAATGGGGCCTCTCCGTCGCCACCCCCATCATCGTCAAATACCGTGACGAAAAAACCGAGCTCTCCCTCGCCCTGGAAGACCTCCTACGCTGATGACACGCAAGCAACTCTTTTTAATCCTCACCCTTCTCGCGGTCTCTTCGTCCGCCTTCTCCCAGAGAACAGACAGCTTCTTTGCCCGCTACCAGGCGCGCGTCGAAGCCACCCAGAAGGAACAGCCGCACTGGGCCACGCCCCTCGTCACCACCAATCCGCGCCTGGAGCAGGGCTTTCGTAACGATTTTGTCCGCCAAAGTCTTCCCGGCAGCCAGTCCACCTGGAGCTACGGCAACGCTCAAGGGCTCCAGTTCATCCCCGCTCGCCGTATCGAGCTGCGCCTCAGCCCGCCGCCGTTTATCACCCACGCGCTTCCTCGTCCCAATCCCACGATTGAAGATGGCTTCGGCGACGTAGCCTTCCGCATGAAGTATCGCCTCTACGGCAGCAGCGAAGAGCACCATAACACCATCGTCACGGCCATCCTGCCCGCAAGCATTCCCACCGGCAAGAGCAAGAACGGCAGCTGCTGCGCCGTCCTCACGCCCACCTTGGAGATAGGCAAAGGCTTCGGCCGCTTCGACATCGTTACTTCCGCCGGCGGTACGGTTCCCGTCACAAACGCCAAAGGCCTTGGCCATCAGGTCAGCTGGAACAACGCCCTCCAACTGAAGACCACCCGCTTTCTCTGGGTCGAAACGGAGTTCAACTCCGCCTGGTTCGTCGGCGGCAAGAACGACGGCCATGCCCAGACTTTCGCCACGCCGGGCGTCATCCTGAGCCGGCTTCCGCTCACCCGTCATAGTACCGGAGGACCGGAGCAGCTGGTGCTCACGCTGGGTGCCGGCGAGCAGATCGCCCTCACCCACTCCGCCACCTACAACCACTCGCCGCTCTTCACCTCGCGGCTGCGGTTTTAGTCCGCGCGGGGATCCAAGCTCTCCGATACACTACGTCCACCGGAGAATCCCATGCATCGTCTCGCGTTCCTGCTGGCCGTACTCGCTCTCTCGTCTGCCGCCCACGCGCAAACGGCACCACCCGCCGCCGAACTGCCCGGCCTTCAAACCATCCAGCAGGACACCCTCCGCCGCGACCTGACCTATCTGTCGTCCGACGTCCTCGCCGGACGGCTCTCGCTCACCCCCGGCGACGATACGGCCATCGCCTGGATCGCGGACCAGTTCCGCGCCGCCGGTCTCCAGCCCGCCGCGACCGACGCCTCCGGCAAACCCAGCTTCCTTCAGCCCATCACCTTAGTCGAGTACCGCCCCGACCGCGCCGCCACCACCGTCACGCTCACCCGATCCGGCACAGCTACCGTCTGGCACGCACCCGAGGCGTTCGGAGCTTATAAGCGCTCGGTCGATCTCACCGCGCCTGTCGTCTTCGCCGGATTCGGCATCACCGCCCCCGAACTGGGCTACGACGATTACGCCGGAATCGATGTCAGGGGCAAGATCGTCCTGCTCTTCGACCACGAGCCGCAGGAGGACGATCCCCGCTCCCGCTTCAACGGTACCGGCAACACCCGCTACGCCACGGCCCGTGTCAAAATCCTCAACGCCCAGGCGCACGGCGCGGTGGCGGTCGTTCTGGTCGCCGAGCCAAACCGCAAGCACCTCACCAACGCCGAGCGCTCCGCCCGCATCGGCTCCAGCATCACGCGACCCGTCCCGCTGCCGCTCCAGGCCATCGCCGAGGACGAGATCCACATCCCCTTCGTCTCCGTCCTCGACGCCGTCGCCAACACGCTTGCCGGCACCTCCGACACCACGCTGGCCTTCGCCCAGACTGCAGTCGACCGCGACCTCACGCCGCAATCCCGCCCGCTGCCCGACACCACCCTCACGCTTCACCTACGCAACACCTCCGAGCGCACCGGCGTCACGAACAACGTCGCAGCGCTCCTCCCCGGCTCCGACCCAACCCTCGCGCCCGAGACGATCCTCATCACCGCGCACCACGACCACGACGGGTCCGCCCCGTGCGCCGACCCCGCGCACCCGCCCGTCAGCACGCCGCCCGACCCGCACCCGTGCCCGCAGATCTGGCACGGCGCGGACGACAACGGCTCCGGCACCGTAGGCGTTATCGCCCTGGCCCGCGCCTTCGCGGCAAACCCCGCAAAGCCCAAACGCTCCATCCTCTTCGTCGTCTTCGCGAGCGAGGAGCGCGGCCTGCTTGGCGCGTACTGGATGGCCGCCCATCCCCTGCGCCCACTCGCGACCACCCGCGCCCAGATCAACTTCGACATGATTGGCCGCGACGAGGCCGCCAGCCCGCAGACCGACGGCCTCATCACCATCCCGGCCGACACCACCAACCGCCTCAACCTGATCGGCGCGCTCTACTCCCCCGATTACCAACGCGTTCTCGAGCGGCAAAATAAGCTCGTCGGCCTCACCCTCGACGACCGCTTCGACCATGAGTCCGCCCTGAACGTCTTCTTCCGCTCCGACCAATTCCCGTTCGTCCTCCACAACATCCCAGCCTTCTGGTGGTTTACCGGCTTCCATCCCGACTACCACCACACCACCGACACGGTCGATAAGATCGACTTTCCCAAGATGCGGAAAATACTCTCCCTCGCCTATCTCACCGCCTGGGAGTTCGCCACCACGCCCACGCCGCCACGCTTTGTCGCCAACCCAACGCCACAAGCCGCGCCGTAGCATAGGGTTCCATGGATCACACACGCTTCGACTGGGACGACGTCAACCTCCGCCACATCGCGCCGCACGGCGTTACTCCGGAAGAGCTGAGTTCGCGCTCGACAACAATCCTTATGACATTGGCTTCGAAAGCACAAACCAGGAAGAGCGTATTTCACAGATCGGCCAGACGGCGACGGGTAGTGTGTTGATTTCGACCCGGCGTCACGCGAAGACGAGAGTTATCACCGCGTTTCCAGCCAATCGCAGTCAGAAGAATGTGTTCATCGCAACTCGCCGGAAGGCACTCCAATGATCAAACTCGATACTCCCCTTTTCAAAGACGAAGCCGAAGAAGCCCGGTGGTAGTTCGAACACAACGACGAACTGTCCCATCACTTTGAGGAAGCCGCCGCCAACGGCACTTTGGGCCACGGCACCGCCATGCGCCAGATCGGCCTCACTCCCACCAAGATTCTCCTTCCCCTCAAAGACGCCGACCTCGCCCGCGCCCATGCCGCCGCCCGCGGCCTCGACTTCCAGGCGTATCTGGCTGACCTCATCCATGAGGCCCTCCAGCGAGCCGAGCGTCTGCCCTGAGCCGGTGCCGTTCGTACCCTGTTAGACTTGATTTGAATGGCACAAGATAAATTACGCATCGTCCCCCTGGGCGGCCTCGGCGAGTTCGGCATGAACTGCATGGCCCTCCGCTGGCAAGATGACATCATCGTCGTCGACGCCGGCCTTATGTTTCCCGAAGAAGAGCTCCTCGGCGTCGATATCGTCGTCCCCGACATCTCCTATCTCACCGAGAATCGCTCCAAAGTCAAAGCCATCGTCCTCACCCACGGCCACGAAGACCACATCGGCGGTCTGCCCTGGATTCTCTCCGAGCTCAACGTCCCCGTCTACGGCACCGAGTTCACCCTCGCCTACGTCGAAGGCAAGCTCGAAGAGCACCGCCTGCTCGACAGCGCCGAGTTGCTGGAACTCGTCCCCGGCCGGCGCGTCACCATCGGGCCTTTCTCCATCATGCCCATCCGCGTCACGCACAGCCTGGTCGATTGCGTCGCCCTCGCCATCCACACGCCGGTCGGCATCATCGTCCATACCGGCGACTTCAAGGTCGACCTCTCCCCACCGGATGGCAAGCCTTTCGACCTCCAGGCCTTCGCCGACCTCGGCAAGCAGGGGGTCCTCGCCCTCTTCCAGGACTCCACCAACGTCGATCGCTCCGGTTACACCCCTTCCGAACGCGCCGTCCGACCGCGTCTCGACGAGATCTTCGCCCAAACCAAGAAGAAGCTCTTCTTCTCCTGCTTTTCGTCCTCCATCCACCGCATCCGCCTCGCCATGGAGCTCGCCCACACGCATGGCCGCAAGGTCGCCATCGTCGGTCGCTCCATGGATAACTCCACCGAGATTGCCCAGGACCTCGGCTATCTCGAGCTCCCCCAGGGCCTCATCATCAATCCCGGTCAGGTCCGCGACATGCCGTCGAACAAGGTCTGCATCCTTATCACCGGCACCCAGGGCGAGCCCATGTCCGCGCTCTCCCGCGCCGCCGTCAACAACCACAAATTCGCCCACATCGACGCCGGCGACACCGTCCTGCTCTCGTCGCGCGTCATCCCCGGCAATGAGAAGTCCATCTACCGCATGATCGACCACCTCGAGCGCCGCGACGCCAAGGTCATCCACGACGACGGCACCGCCGGCCTCATCCACGTCTCCGGTCACGGCAGCCAGGAAGAGCTGCGGCTGATGATCAATCTCGTCCGCCCCAAGTTCTTCATCCCCATTCACGGCGACTACCGCCACCTCAAGCGCCACGCCGAGCTTGCCGCCAACACCGGCGTCGTCGAAAAGGTCATCACCCTCGAAGACGGCGATGTCCTCGAACTCGATCGCACCACGGCCAACAAAAATGGCAAGGTCACCGTAGGCCGCGTCTGCATCGACTCCGGCGGCGCGGCCTCCGATGTCGTCCAGGACCTCGTCATCCGCGACCGCAAGCACCTCTCCGAAGACGGCATCGTCCTGCCCATCATCGCCATCAACAAGAGCACCGGCCGCGTCGAAAACCCGCCCGAGATCGTCATGCGCGGCACCGCCATCGAAGACCCCGCCATGATCGCCGAGGCCCGTCAGATCGTCCTCCGCACCCTCGACTCCTCCAGCCCCGAAGAAAAGAAAGACCCCGGTCTCATCAAGGAAAAAATCCGCAACGACCTCAAGCGCTACATCCAGAAAGCCACCAGCCGCCGCCCTCTCATCATGCCCGTCATCCTCGAAATCTGAGTCTCGGCGGGCACGTTTCAAACAGGGTTGTGCTCTACAATCAGGGCATCATGCCCGACTCCGCCGTTCTCGACGAAGACATCATCAACGCTCTTGCCTACGGCACTGTCGATAACGAGCCGGGATCGGTGGCAAAGCTCCAGCAAGTCGCGGACTTCTTCAAAACCTCGCGCTGGCCCGCCCAATACGCGCGAACCACACACACGCTCCATCCCGGCGACGCCCGCGATCTATCCTGGATCGCGGACAAGAGCGTCCATTTAGTCGTCACCTCACCACCTTACTGGACGCTAAAGGAGTACGCTCCGCACGAGCAACAAATGGGAGCCATCGAAGACTACGAAGCCTTTTTGGTCGAACTCGACAAGGTTTGGATTGAGTGCGCCCGCGTACTCGTTCCTGGAGGCCGCGTCTGCTGCGTGGTGGGCGATGTCTGCATTCCCCGCAAGCGCGGTGGCCGCCACCACGTCATGCCGCTTCACGCCGATATCATGACCCGCACCCGCAAGTTCGGCCTTGACTGCCTCACCCCCATCCTTTGGAACAAAATTAGCAACGGAGCCACCGAGGCCGAAGGCAACGGCGCGGGTTTTTACGGTAAGCCCTACCAACCCGGAGCCATCGTCAAGAACGATTTCGAGTACATCCTCTTTCTCCGCAAGGGTGGCTCCTATCGTTCGCCCACACCGATGCAGCGCGCTCTCTCCGTGCTAACGAAGATAGAAATGCAGCAGTGGCTTAAAACCTCATGGAGCAATGTAAAAGGTGAGTCCACACGCAATGGCCATCCAGCGCCATACCCGGTGGAACTCGCCGAACGCCTCATTCGCCTCTTCTCATTCGTGGGCGATACCGTTCTCGATCCGTTCGCGGGGACCGCTACTACCAGCGTCGCCGCCATGCACGCCGGACGCAATAGCATCGCCAACGAACTCGAGCCACGATACGTCGCCTTAGCTCGTGAGCGGCTCTTCAGAACGCAAGTGGCACGTCCCTTTACGGCACCTTTCGACGTGGACATCGTCTTGGCCGACGCTCACAGATGAACCCCGCCGATTACTCGCTGCTTACGCAATTCCGCAACCTCTTTGAAGGCCAGCCTTACCTTCATCGCAACTCGTCTCAGGGAGACAAAGCCGTCCGCTTCCTCTACGAAGACCTTCGTAAACTGGACCGCTCTAAGCTGCTCAACCAGCGCATTGACGCAAAAGCGCGAGTAGTCAACACCGCGAACAAAACGGTAGGTATCAAGAGCCGCCGAGGCGATGGAGCATTTGGCGAACTCGTTCCGGTCGCGACTGCCATCACGGTGCCGGGTTTTCTGGTAGGGCGCGGGCCGATCAGCTCCATCGAGATTGGTGCGGAGACCAAAATCCTCGCCAAGGCCATGATTAAGCAGATTGATCGGGTTGTGAGCGACCTTCGTAGACAAGTTGAAGAGTTCCAAAAGAATGCCCATCCGATCTGCGTCGCTGTTGTTGGTGTCAACCACGCCGAAGGTTATACCTCATTTGAAGGTGACCGCAGCTTCGCTACCGACGGGACTGCCAGAGCCAAGCACCCTTCACAGGAGGCCGCCGAAGCTATCAGAAGATTGGAAGCACTCGCTAAGCCGGCATTCGACGAGTTCTTGATCCTTCGTTTTACTGCCAGCAATGTTGCTCCGTACCCCTTTACTTGGATCGACGAGCAAGAGACGCTCTTGCGCTATTCTGCTCTTCTTGCGCGCATCTCACGCCTCTACGATCAACGCTTTCCGAACAGCTAAGGAAAACCGCCATGGCGCGAAAGCCGACGATGGTAGGTCGTTATATGAACGAGATCATCGACTACGGCGGCGAGCCATACACTCGCGCCGAAGTCATACGCGATATGCAGACAAGCGGTGCTACACAAGCCATGATCAACCTCTGGTTTCAAGGCTACGAACTTGGACTGCGTATCAGTGAGCGACACAAGACAGAAATGACAGATGAGCTAGCCCATCTGCGAAAATAGCCAAGTGAAGCATCTCGCCATCCTCGGTTCCACCGGCTCC
>CAXTRY010000126.1:0-7353 GCA_964246805.1 uncultured Acidobacteriaceae bacterium | reverse complement strand
GGCTCGACGCGGAGACGCCGGTGATCAGCCCGGACGGCAAGACGCTGGTGTTTCGAGCGTCGGCGGCGGAGCAGTCGAACCTGTACAGCTACTCGCTCGATGAGCTGGCGAAGGAACCGGCGGTGCCGAAGCAGTTGACGACGACATCGGGCGGCAAGGCGGACGTGTATTTTGCGCCGGACTCGAAGGTAATCTATTTCCTGGAGTCAGGCAGTGGGCCGGGCGCGGCGGGGGCGGGTGTGCGCGAGCTGACGCTGGAGAGCCGCGCCGTCAAGCCCGTAGCCATCTCCGCCGCAATGGATGTGGACTTCGACAAGGAGAAGGAGGTCGTCTTCCACGAGTTGTGGGACACGCTGAACCGGCGCTTCTTCGACGCGAAGTTCAACGGGCACAACTGGGCTGGGCTGCGCGACGAGTGGGAGCCGTACATTCGCGGTGCGCGGACGCCTGTCGAGTTGCGCCGAGACGAGAACCTGCTGATCGGCGAGCTGAACTCGTCGCACTCCGGCACGAGCGCGCAGGGAGCGCCGCCGGTGCGGGTGGGCCGGCTGGGGCTGCGGTTTGAGCGTGAGCCGTTCGAGGCGGGCAAGGGGCTGGTGGTGGGCGAGGTGGTGCCGCTCGGCCCAGCGGCGATCGAAGGCTCGATCAAAGTAGGCGACCGGCTGCTGTCAGTCGACGGCACGGCGGTCGATCCCACGACGAATCTTGACGCGCTGATGACGGGTCTGGCGGGCAAGCGGACCGTGCTCGGCATCGCATCCGGCGGCGACCCGGCCAGGAAGCACGACGCGGCGGTGATGCCGGTGACGCTGCCGGTCGAATCCGGCCTGCTCTACCGCGCGTGGGTGGAAGACAAGCGCGCGTATGTGGACCGCATCTCCGGCGGCAAGCTGGGCTACGTCCACATCGCGGCCATGGGCGACGATAACCTCGCGCAGCTCTACCTCGACCTCGACGCGCAGAACCAGGCCAAGCAAGGCGTGGTGATCGATGTGCGGAACAACAATGGCGGCTACGTGAATGGCCGCGTGATCGATGTCTTCTCGCGCAAGAATTATCTGCTGATGACGGAGCGCGACGGCATGGCCGTGCCGAGCCGGCAGGCTCTTGGGCAGCGGGCACTGGGCTTGCCGACGGTGCTGGTGACGAACGAGTCTACTCTGTCGGACGGCGAGGACTTCACCGAAGGCTACCGGACGCTTGGCATCGGCAAGGTCGTCGGCGTGCCGACCGCCGGGTGGATCATCTTTACGGGCGGTCAGCGGCTGATCGACGGGTCGGTAGTGCGGGTGCCGGGCTATCGCATTCGCGATACGCGCGGGCAGGATATGGAGATGCATCCACGCCCGGTGGATGTGGAGGTCGAGCAGCCGCTGGGCGAGACGGAGGCGGGCAAGGACGCGCAGTTGGAGCGGGCTGTGGGAGTGTTGCTGAAGGGGAACTGAGAGACAATCGATGAGGGAGATATGCCGATTAGAACCGGTCATATGTACAAAGCGACGCCTTTGAGAGACGATTCACAGCAGCGTTTCAGGAATGTACCGGGCGGGTACGATCGGCCTAGAAACGATGCAGGAGTTCGATGTGGCTTGTCTTGCGGCGCCGGAGAGACCCATCACCGCTTGCGTCTGGCGCGTTGATCCGTAAGATACTGAATCTCGTGCGCCTTGGCGATGGCTCCGAGCAGACCGGGATAGTGACGGTCAACTTCGGCGCAACGGGAGGTGTTGAACATCTCCACGCCTTTGCGTTCGCTGTGGATGAGTCCGGCTTCGCGTAGTATTTTAAAGTGCTGCGACAGTGTGGATTTTGGAATCTCGCGATCGCCGACCGTCAGGAAGGTCGAGCAGTTCTGCTCGCAGCCTTTCGCGATGTCGGCATAGATAGCAACGCGCACCGAGTCCGCGAGCGCGTGGAGAATGGCCGCAACCGGTACTTCCTCGATTGCGGGATGGATGAGCGGCATCACTTCTTTATTCTAAGGTATTCCGGTCTATTGTTCAATACATCAGAACTATTGAATCATAAATGTACCCGCGCTTGTCTTATGTTCAGAGCGCGGTAGACGGCACTCACAAACGCATAAGAAAGAGGAGCAGAATGGGGAAATTAAGCGGAAAAGTTGCAGTCATCACGGCAGCCACCTCCGGCATGGCTCTCGCTACGGCGAAGCGGTATGTCGAAGAAGGCGCCTTTGTCTTTATCACTGGGCGCAACAAAGAGCGTCTTGATAAAGCAGTGCGCGAGATCGGCAGCAATGTGACCGGCGTGCAGGCGGACTCCTCGAAGCTCGCAGATCTGGACAAGCTTTACGAGACCGTGAAGAGGGAGAAGGGCAAAATCGACATTCTGTTCGCGAGCGCCGGTGAGGGCACCTTCGCCTCACTCGAGGAAGTAACCGAAGAGCATTTCGACTCAACCTTCAACACCAACGTGCGGGGCACACTGTTCACTGTACAAAAAGCTCTTCCGTTGTTCAGCACGAACGGCTCCATTATTTTGAATGGATCGGTCGCCAGCGTGAAAGGAACACCCCGTTTCGGCGTCTATGCGGCAAGCAAGGCCTCGCTACGGTCCTTCGTACGCACATGGCTCGTAGAGCTGAAGGATCGGGGTATCCGAGTCAATCTGCTAAGCCCTGGAGCGACTGATACCCCGGCTCTCGACGGCCTGGGCTTTGGCGACGACGTGAAGAAACATATGGCAAGCTTGATCCCCCGCGGCTCGATGGGCCGCCCGGACGAGATCGCTGGAGTGGCCACATTCCTGGCGTCGGATGATTCAAGCTTTGTCAATGGCATAGAGCTCTCTGTTGACGGTGGCCAAACACAGATTTGATGAGTATGCATTCGTGACTTCACGGGCCGGTTAGTCCCGTGAAGTCATCTTTAGCAGTGCCCATGTTTCATTCTTATTTGCGCGTCTAAGATGGACATATGAAGCGGATTCGATACACGAAGTTTACGGGCGATCTGGCGTCTTCGTTTGGGTTGGAAGACCTGATGCAGGCGCTGTCGGAGTTTCTGCTGGACTCGGGGTTTCAGGACCCCTACGGGCGGTTCCAGGAGTTCGACGGCGAGCAGACGATGGAGAACCTGCGCGAGGCGATCCGGCAGGCGCTTGAGTCGGGCGAGCTGTTCGACGAGGAGGCGCAGGAGAAGTTCGAGCAGCTCTCGGCTGACCAGGTGGAGGAGTTGATCGATCAGATTGTCCAGAAAATGCAAGAGCAGAACTTCATCAACGCCGAGCAGCCGGAGCAGGGGCAGGGCGAGAACGGCGAGGGCGAGACGCGGGCGAAGTTCGAGGTGACCGACAAGGGAATGGATTTCCTCGGCTACAAGGCGCTGCGCGAGTTGCTTGGGCCGCTGGGCAAGTCGAACCTGGGACGGCACGATACGCGGCACGAGGCCTCGGGCGTGGAGACGAACGGCAGCTCGAAGCTTTACGAGTTTGGCGACACCTTGAACCTGGACATTACGGCGACGCTTTCGAGCGTGTTCGCGCGCGAGGGCATCGCGACGGCGGTCGACGGCGAGGAGCGAACGCCGCTGAACATCGAGTACTCGGACATCCACGTGCATCAGTCGGACTACCAGTCGTCGTGCGCGACGGTGGTGTTGCTGGACTGCTCGCACTCGATGATTCTGTACGGCGAGGACCGGTTTACGCCGGCCAAGCGCGTGGCGATGGCCTTGTCGCATCTGATTCGGACGCAGTTTCCGGGCGACACGCTGAACCTGGTGCTGTTCCACGACACGGCGGAGGAGATCCCCATCTCGCAGCTGCCGCGCGTAAAGGTCGGGCCGCATTACACCAACACGCGCGAAGGGCTGCGGATGGCGCAGCGGATTCTGGCGCGGCAGACCAAGGACATGAAACAGATCGTGATGATCACGGACGGCAAGCCGAGCGCGCTGACGCTGCCCGATGGGCGCATCTACAAGAATGCCTTTGGACTCGACCCGCTGGTGATCGCGGAGACGCTTGAAGAGGTGTCGCGGTGCAAGCGGTCGAACATTATGATCAACACGTTCATGCTGGCGCGGGACTACGCGCTGATGCAGTTTGTGCAGCAGATGAGCGCGATGTGCCGGGGCAAGGCTTACTTTACGAGTCCGGAGAACCTTGGGAATTATTTGCTGATGGACTTTATGTCGCGACGCATGAAGACGATTCACTGAGGAAGGAGTCTTTGTTGTTCCGGTTGTCGTTCCTGCGGAATATTCATTATCCGTTGGCTCGACGCTTTCACTGACCTATTGACTAGAAAATCAACTCACAACCAGACACCTGTTTGCACGGTGTAATGATGAGCGTAAATCTTCTCAAATGAATACTTTGATACTTAAGTCCCAAGGAATGAATATTTTGGCGGACGCGCACCGGACAAGTCTTTGATAATGAAGATTCTGGAACCTACGGCTTTACGCATAATCAAAAATTAAGTGTGCGCCAAGGATTGCCATGGCGGCGATGGCGGCGGTCTCCGCGCGGAGGATGCGCGGGCCCAGGGTGACCGGTTGCCAGTGCTGTCGGAGGAAGAGGAGCATCTCTTCGGGAGTCCAGCCGCCTTCCGGGCCTATGGCGAGGGCGTAGGTGGTGGGAATCCTGGTCTCAGAATCGAGACCAGGGGTACCCGATTCCACAAAGGATCTTAAGGTAAGGGCTTGTTCGGTTTCGCTGAGGAGGATGCGGATAGGGATGGTCTCCTGTTCGAGCGCGGGCTTGAGCGGTGTGGGGTCTGCGATCTCGGGGATGTCGGTGCGGCGGGATTGCTTGGCGGCCTCGTGGGCGATGCGCCGCCAGCGTTCGACGCGTTTGGCGGCGGCCTGGGCGAGGTGCTTCTCGGTGCGACGGGCGAGAATCGGCGTGATGCGGGCGGCGCCGAGTTCGGTGGCCTTCTCGATGGCCCACTCGAAGTGATCGAACTTGAAGATGGCGAGCAGGAGATGAACGGGGAGGGCTGCGGCGGCTTCAAGCTCTTCGTGGAGGGTGAAGCGGACTTCGGTGTCCGAGACAGTATCGATGACCGCGCGGTGGAGGAAGCCTCCGGCGACGAGATCGTAGGTCTGGCCGGGTTGAGCGCGTAGGACGTGGGCGAGGTGATGGGCCTGGTCGCCGACGAGGGCGGCCATTGTACGGCCTGGGGTCCAAGTGTCGGCGATGAAGCGGCGTCTCATAAGGTCGCGAGAGAAAGGAAAGGCCCAGCATCACGTTTACGGCTGAGGGATCGGAACGGTTTGAGGACCTTGATGGTAGAAGTCTACGTTAAGGGTGGCGGATTGGCGATGGTTCCAAGTGTCCTGCGTGATGGGGAACTGGAGGAGGACCATGCCTTCGACCGACTGACCCCGCGCAATTAAGGTGTCGCGCAGAAGGGGAGGCGAAGCGAGAGGCTTAAGAGCAGGGAAGGTGGTGAGGAGCGGCGTAAGATCGGTCTTTTCGGCGGCGTTGGTGGTCAGCGTATGGCCATCGGCGGTGATGAGCGTGGCGGTTAGGTCTTTGAGGAAGAGGGGGAGGTTGAGCCGGTCGTCGATGCGAAGAGTCATAACGACGTAAAGATCGTCTTGCGCGGAATCCTTTTTGACGAGGATTGTGTCGGATTTGAAGACAGTGCGAGCTTGATAAGTGGCGGTATGGGTGATCGTCAGACCAGCGGTACTTTGCGGGGTATACCGGATAAGCAGGAAGATGGCAGCAACGAGGATGGTGACCGCGACAAAGAGGGGAAGATAGATGCTGGTAGAGCGCGGTTGTAGGAACTGGGGGGCGGACACGAAATAAGAATACCAGCGCATCTACAAGGAGGAAGAAGCGACTTACAAGCAAAGATAGTAAAGGTGTACCGCGCTTAGCTTCGGCGAAGGTCAAGGTGACGTGGCGCGTGCGCGACGAACGATGTGCAACTTCAGTCGCGCTGGACGGCGTACTCATCCAGTAGGACGGTGATGAGGGCGGCGGTGGGAACGGCCACGAGCGCGCCGACGATGCCGGCCAGGGCGGTGCCGACGAGTAGAGCTACCAGGACGGTGAGACCGCTAAGGTCGACCGAGGACTTCATGATGCGCGGTGTGAGAACGGCATTCTCGATATTGACATAGATGAGATAGAAGATGAGTACACCGAACATTTTGGGCCACGAGTCGAGAGCGGCGACGCCGGCGGCGAGAATGACCGTGACGACGGCACCGGCGATCGGGATGATATTCAGAAGACCCATAAGTACGCCCAGCAGGAAAAAGTAGCGGACATGAAGAAGCCCGAAGACGATGGTGCTCGAAACTCCCAGGGTAAGCATCAGCAATCCCTGGCCGAGAAGCCATTTGCTCATCTTAAGCTCGGCCTTCTTCATGGTCAGGTCGAGCCGGAGACGCTGGGCCGATTGGAAGAGGGAGAGAAAAAACCTATAAGCAGTCTCACCTTCGAGCATAAAGTAGATGCAAAGGAACGTCGCGGTGAGGATGTCGAAGATGTGCGCGAGCCAGAGTGGAAGCGAGGTAAATAGATAACTTGCGACGGCGGCAGCGGTATTTTCGGCTTTGGCGGCAATCTCGTCGAGGCCGATCTTGTTAGCCAAAGGTATTTTTTTGAGGTGCGCGACAATGGAAGGAATACGCTTCGGCAGCTCGGTGGAGAATCCGCGAATGTCGCGGGCTACCGGCGGGAAAGCCACGGTGAAGAAGAGGGTAAGCGACAGCACGACGGTTACTAGGAGCAGAATGATTGCAATGGGACGGGATGGAGACCAACCCCTGATTTTTAGATGGGTGATACGAACGACAATCGGCATCAGGACGACGGCAAACAGTGCGCTAACGTAGATAATTTCAAGTTCTTTCGAGAGCTTCCAGGCGAGGGCAAGGAAGAGAAAGACGCCCGTGGCAAAGATGATGTTGGCGCGGCCTGAATTGCGGGCCTGCTTCTGTGCAGGCGGTTCAGCGGGAGGCTTGATGCGCGTCGGCTCGTTGAGGGTGGCTTCTGCCTGGCTAAGGGTGGCGGGCGCGCTGGACACTAAAGATCTCCTGGGAACTATCCATGTGATGCAGGGAATGGGTTTATCGTACCAGGAGAGCGTCTTTGTTGAGAGATTGTCGAAGCGCCACAGCCGTTAATCTGGCGTGAGAACGGCGTATTCGTCCCGTTAGGGAGTGGTTAGAAGAGAGTTCATCAAGGTAAGAAGAGTCTGTCGCGGGGTAAGGTCTTCCGTGTTGAGCGTGACGCGGGCTAAACGGCGGTAACTTGGCAGGCGCTGGAGGAAGCGGGTGCGGGCAAGGGCAGGGTCTGCCAGTACGGGGCGGGCTTGTATAGGATCGGCGGGACCCTGGAGGATGCAGCGGTCATATAAAGTTTCGA
>CAXTRY010000125.1:0-7424 GCA_964246805.1 uncultured Acidobacteriaceae bacterium | reverse complement strand
CCATCGAACCATCCACCGCCACATCCATCACAACCGCCTCCGCCACCATGGAACCCGCCACCGCCTCCCGCAAAGGCATGACCCTCACCATAAGAGCCACCACGAAACCCACCGCCGCCATAACCTCCGGCATGAGCGTAACCTTCGCCCCCGCGAAAACCATAGCCGCCACGATATCCATAGCCGCCGCGATAACCGTAGCCGCCGCGATAACCGTAACCGCCGTAACCTCCACGGTAACCGTAACCGCCGCGAAACCACGGGCCTGCTCCAATAAAGAGTCCACCATTAAACCATGATGGACCATAGTAGCCGTAAGGAGCACAAGCGTAAGGAGCGTAGTCGTAGTACCCGTAAGAGCATACGGGTGGAGCGTAATAGCCCCCCTCATACACGGGCCCACCTATGCCCACGGAAACACCGACCTGCGCGTTAGCGTAAACAGCTGGAACAAGAAATAAGGCACCCAGCAGTAACAAATATCGTAATGACCGCATTTCGAACCTCCTCGGCAGAGACCCTCGCTTTGGAGAAATCTCCGGGGAGTCAGCAAAGTTTAACCTCTGACTCCCATACATTAGAACGCAGTTCCGGGTAAATAGTTGTTACGAGTTATGACAGCATGGACAAGGTTAGCTTCCGTGGGTTACGTCCATATCGCTCAGCCGCAACACCAGCGACTTTGCGCTGCCCCCGCCCTTAAGAAACTCAGACAATGCCATCTGACTAACATCGAAACCCCGGTCCATCAGCCGGTCGGGCAAGTCTGAATGATGCAGCTTGTGCATGGTAAGACTCTGCCCCACGTTCAGCACATTGCAAGCAAAGTGCGTAGCCTCTTGCTCATCCACCTCGATGCGGAACTCAGGAGCATACGAGCTTGTGATCTTCTCCAACGAGGCCGCGTCGAACGCTGCCGGAAAATACAACAGGTACCCTCCAGCCAGTGGAGCAAAACACGTATCCAAATGATAGAAGCGCGGGTCAATCAGATTTACGGAGATTACGGGTGCGTGCCAGGCATTGGCCACATGACGATGGCTGTGCTCGCAGGTCCGAACCCCATGCGCGGCCCACAACTGGTGCCCGTCGGGGCTGAATAGTGCATCTCCTTCGCCCTCGAAGGGTGTCTCTCGTGGCGTCTCCCATAGCAGGAAGCCTTCGTCGCGGAACCAGGCGCGAAGATACGACTCCTCCGGCTGGCGCTCCGCGTGAGTAAAGCTGGAAATGGCCGCGATGCCATGGTGCACCAGTGCTGTATGTGCCACAAAGACCATATCGGGTGAGCTGGCTCGCGCCGGCAGCAAACGTACATCGGCGATCGTCCTCAGGTGCTGATAAAGGCCATTCCATTGTGCAAAGGCTACATCGCGCAGAGGCCGGTGGAGATTGCCCGCCATCCAGGGATTGATCACGTAATCAATGTCGTAGAACTGAGGCGGGCACATCAGAAAGGTAGGCCGGGTGTAGTGAGGCAAGGATTGTGACTCTGCCTGGAAATGGCTGGGGGCTATAGGGGAGACGATGGTGTTCATTTGCGACTTCTTCTCTACTTTCCAGCGATCAGTCTGACCCGCGGCGGCAAGGGTAGTCAAGCGGCAAACGAACTGTATCTACACGCAGGTGCTGCTTACCGCTAAAGCCGGAATGATGGTTCCATTAGGCAGTAGATTTCTGCTATACGATCGACCGGCAGACGCCGATTACTTCGCTAGAAGAAGAAATCCTCACTTGAGAGCGCTCAGGTGAGGATTTCTTTGTATATAGATGCGTTTTCTAGAGCTTTTCGAAAAAGTCACATGCCGAGCAGGAGATGTAAACGCCACCCGGAATGCCACGCTCACGATCTTTCACTCGTTTGACGATGCGCGTCGGTTTGGAGCACTTCGGGCAATCCGTGCTCTTGTTAGTGTCCATCTCTTTCTTGCGATCGCCTGTCTTTGCTACTTTAGCCATACTGTTCCCTTTATGCATCGAGATCGCCGCGCACACAATTAGAAGACCATCGGACTGGCTTTTAAGGGGCTAAGCTGGACCGGATCATTCGGAACCCATAAACGTACGGACTTTACCAGGAGCACGTGTACGGGAACTGCGCGGAGCGTCCTTTTCAGTTTACATGAGCGAACTGCTGGTTTGGTGCGGTAGCAGGTGGCACATTGGCCGGTATGGGCGAGGCTGTAGGCCCTTTCTTCTGCTCGGGAAACTGTACGCGCCCGGCTGTATTCTGGGGAACATAGACATCGCCCGGCTGCCGAAGCGTGGGTGGTGGAGTATGGCTGCCCTCGGTTCCTTCCCCTAGTTTCGCGTCGCCAAGCGCGATCTCCCGTGTCGTTAACGGAGGTAGAAGATCGCCGAGCTCGTTGGTGTCGTGAATCTCCATCGGCTTGCCTATCGCGGCGATCTTTACCAGCGCTACACGATCGCCCTGAAAACGCACAAATTTAACCGTTTGCGGCACATGCCCATAAACCCACTCCTCAAAACGAGGTCCATCCGGATCGTTCGTATCATGCTCCCGGATTTTGCTCTCGGGTGCGCCCAAAGCCGCCAGCACCATGCGGTGATTCATTCCTACCAGTACATCATGGGCGGCGATCGCGTCTTTCAGCGGCGCGGGCAATGTGTCGCCATAAGCCTCTTCCGAGGTATGGACGCCAAAGTCAAGCACGGGCTCCAACAAAGCCTTTACCTCCGGCGCGGAGAGCTCCGGGACACCTCCTTCAAACGCCAGCACGACGCGCGACCCAGTTGCCGCCTGCGCCGGTTGTTGCGCCAGGGGATTGTCGTTGATTGAGATATGGCTCAGAAACCGGTGCTTGGCATAGGGGCCGCCGTTTAGATCGAGGATGATATGGTCCGGGCTGAAACTGACTGCAGTGATGATGATACGATCCCCCGGCGCAGCTGATTCACCCTTCTTGTAGATCAGCTCCTTGTACTGGTCTGGCCCGGGTGTCAGCTTTCCGTTCGCCTGCAGCGTGATACACGCCCCCATCGGCAGCGCGCGATGAGCAAATCCTTGTTCAGCTTCAAGATTCCGCACTAGATCGCGCCGCCCGCGTTCGGTCAACTTATCGTGCGGCAAATCCACGCGTGTCGGTTTAAAGTCCGTATTGATGCCATCGGTTGCCGTCTTTTCCCCGACTACAAAAACCTGAGCGCCCACAAGTGTAGCGCAGGCGAGACACACCACGAGAGCCGAGTTCGAAAGAGAGTTCGCCATAAAGTACCTTTGCAAGCGTCCGATGCATAGAAGATTGCTCCTTCGCGAAACTTTTAGCAAGAGCCGAGCAAGCGGCTTTGCACAGGATGAAAACGGCCGCGCCGATACGGTACACCAGCCGAATTCAGGGTCCTTCTACGGATCGCGAATGCGGCGTTGACGGCAGGATTTGCACCAGCGCCGCGGGCCGCGACTCCACCTCCCCTGTCATCGCCACATGCGCGGCGGGGGAAGGCGGTTCGACTACGTATCCCGCCGCGACAATGTCAGGCCTCGTGTACTCCCAGGCGTAATCGTCCGTCGTTCGCACCAGCACCGCGATGGCGAACAATAGTGCGAAGACCGTTAAGACCGCACCCTCAGGCCCAAAGCCATCTCCTGTCAACCACATAGGCCGGATCGCGCGCGTCTGCACGACCGAAGCAAAGTTGCCGACACCCCGAAGCGGCAGACCGAAGAGGATGGCGACGCCGATACTCCAGGCCGCGCGCAGCCCCCATCCCAGCCATAATCCGTGCGTCCGTAGCCATGCCAGCGAGAGCAGCACCGCAAAAAGCATTGTGACCGCAACGCTGATGGCCGTTGTATTCGGCGTAAACCACTGCACAGTGCCGAGTACTGTCGCTGCAAGAGCCGTCGCCCAGCCCGCGCCCAGCGCCGCTACCAGCCGCCGAAAGGGGTATCCTCGCAGCGCCATCTCCGTTGCAAGGGCTGTAGCCAGTAAAGTGGCTAAGTCGATCGCGAGCACGGGCAATGCCTGCGGCTCCGTCCAGAAACGCACATGGAACGAACGCCCGAAAGCCAGCGGCAGCACACAAGCGATTGCCAATCCCCAGCCGATCGCCGCGCCGAGACCCCATTCCCGCCCCGCCGTGCGCCGTCGCGGAAGCCCGGAAGCCCGTCGCAGACCGAAACCTTCACCCGCAAACGCTTCAAAGAGCGCGAATCCCACCGTCAACAGGAAGACGAGGAACAAAGCCGTAAGCAGAGGGCGAAGATTGTCGTGATCGAAGCGATTCGTAAGCCCGCGCGCCGCCCGGCCGGAAAGCGCATCGGCCACCGCAAACCACAGAAGAGACAACCCCGCCAGCCCAAGCTGCCTAATGCTCGGCGCAGATCGCCGCGCCGCCGGGTAAGGCGGACGCGCTGATGGCGGTGGAGGCACACCTGTCGAAGTAGTGGGTAGTACGATTCCCGGCAATGCGGCCAACTTCCTGCGGCTCTTCTAAGCGGAGGTATAGAACTGCGCCATGCCGCGAAATTTCATATAACGTGCGTCCAGCATTGCTCGAAGCGGCATCGCGCGCAACTCCTCCAGATGATGCTTGATGCGACTGCTCAGTAGCTCCATGGCCGCGGGCGCGTCGGTGTGGGTTCCGCCGGCCGGCTCGCCGACAACCTCGTCCACGCAGCCCAGCCGAAGCGCTTCTTCAGCCGTGTACCGTAGCGCCGCGGCCGCTTGCTGCTTTTTGGACGCATCTTTCCACATGATGGAAGCACAGCCTTCAGGCGAGATCACAGAGTAAATCGCATTCTCAAACATCAGCACACGATCCGCCACGGCTAACGCCAGGGCTCCGCCGGAACCCCCTTCACCGGTGATAATCGCCAGCGTCGGCACTTGAAGCCGCGACATCTCGATCAAGTTGCGCGCGATCGCCTCACCCTGCCCACGCTCTTCGGCACCAATGCCGGGGTTTGCGCCTGCTAAGTCTAAAAAAGTCAGGATAGGCCGATTGAACTTCTCCGCCAGCTGCATCGCGCGCAGACTTTTGCGATAGCCCTCAGGGTCCGGGCTGCCGAACTTTCGCGTCACCCGTTCCTTGAGCGTGCGTCCCTTCAAATTGCCGATCGCCAGCACCGGCTCACCTTGGAACCGCGCCATGCCGCACGTCATCGCCGCATCATCGCCAAACGAACGGTCGCCGTGAATCTCGCTGAAATCGGTAAACAAGGCATCGATGAAGTCCATCGGATGGGGGCGCTTCGGATTGCGCGCTAGCTCCGTTTTAATCCACGCCTCCGGCACAGGGGCTGCCGCAGAGGATTTACTGATTTCAAGATCGACCATGCAACTTTAGTCTAGTGTTCCCCGGTACGGGACGCAATCCGCATTGTGCTCAGCTCGCTGATGCGCTCAACATTCCCCCCGCTCTACACTGACAGAATGCTCCAGCCGATCACCGCCGCTCTGCTCCACACGCCCCCGCGCACTTGGCGGAATCCGGTCATCACCCTCACCGCGGACGGACTGATCGATTCTATCGAAACGGCGGATAGTAGCGCTGACGATACCATCCTGATCCCTACCTTCTTTGACATTCATTTCCACGGCGCTGTCAACCACGATGTAATGGATAGTTCGCCCACGGATTTCAATGCCATCAGCCGCTTTCTGGCCACGCGCGGCGTCGGCCACTATCTGCCCACCACGGTCACGGCTCCCGTTGACGCTACGCTCCGCGCCCTGGAAGCTCTAGCAGCTGAGATCGAACGGCTCGAGCATCCCGGAGCCTCGCCGCTCGGCATCCACTTGGAAGGTCCGTTCGTATCGCATCTCAAGCGGGGTGTGCACCCCCCGGAGTACCTTCTATTGCCGGAGATCGCCCTCTTCGACCGTTTTCAGCAGGCTGCCCGCGGCCAAATACGGCTCATCACCCTTGCACCGGAAGTCCCCGGCGCGCTGGACCTGATACACCATGCAACCACCAGCGGAGTCCGCGTCAGCCTGGGCCACACCAATGCCACCGCCGCCGAGACCCGTGCCGCTATCGCCGCCGGAGCTACTTCCGCAACTCACACCTTCAACGCCATGCGCCCGCTCGACCACCGCGAGCCCGGCGTCCTCGGCGTCGTTCTCGACGACTCTACGCTCTTCGCCGAAATCATCGCCGACGGTGTCCACGTCGCCCCCGAACTCCTCCGCCTTTTTCTCAAAGCCAAGGGTCTGGAGAGAGCCATTCTCGTCACCGACGGCATGTCCGCCACCGGCATGCCCGATGGTACTTACATGCTTGGCGGCTTTCCCGTCGAGGTCGCCGCCGGCCGTTGCCTCGCCAACGACGTTCTCGCGGGCTCCGTTCTCACGATGGACCGCGCGGTCGCAAACTTCAGCCGCTTCACAAGCCTCGATCTCTCCGCAACCATTCTCCTCGCGACCCGCAATCCGGCCCGGATGCTCGGCTTGGAAACTCAATTCGCCCTCGCTCCAGGCCAGCCGGGAAACTTCAATCGCTATACCCCGGACGGCGCGTTTCGCAGCACGATTCTTCGCGGCAGCGCAATCCGCTCCCAGCTATAGGCTCTCCTTCCTCTAAATCTGTCATTCTGAAAGTCCATGTCCCGCCCGCCACATATCGGTATCGACTTCGGTACGACCAATAGCTCCGTCGCCTTCGCCACACCCGATGGCATGGTTGATCTGATCTCCTTCGCTTCCGTATCGGGCACCACTGAATCATTTCGCTCTGTCCTCTACCTTGAGCAGCAACGCCACGCCGGGCGTTCCACCCTCAAGAGCTTTACAGGACCCGCCGCCATTGAGCATTATCTCGCCGCCGAGACAAAAGGCCGCCTCATCCAATCGCTTAAGTCGTACCTACCCAGCCGCAACTTGACTGGCACCGAAGTCTTCGGCCGCCGCTATACGCTTGAAGACCTCGTCTCGCGCATCCTCACCGATCTCCGCCTGCGCGCCGAAGCGTATCTTGGCCAGCCGCTTCGCCACGCTACCGTTGGCCGTCCCGTTCGCTTTGTGGGCGCGGAGACAGCCGAGGACGATACTTACGCCGAGTCCCGCCTACACGACGCTCTGGTGAGCGCTGGGTTTGAAGACATCCGCTTCGAGTTGGAACCTATAGCCGCCGCCCGCGCCTACGCCGCCACCCTCATCGCCTCACGCGAAGAGACCGTCCTCATTGGCGACTTCGGCGGAGGCACCAGCGACTTCTCGCTGCTCCACGTCTCACGCACCCACATAGAAGTCCTCGGTAACGCCGGTCTCGGACTGGCCGGTGACGCCTTCGACGCCCGCATCGTCCGCCGCCTCGTCTCCCCCGCGCTCGGTTCCGACTCCTTCGAACGCTCCTTCGCCCACGCCGCCGACCGCCCCCCCGTCCTCATTCCCGCCGCCCCCGCCTGGATCTACCGCAACCTAGAACGCTGGCACGACCACTACTTTCTAAAGACTCGCAACGTC
>CAXTRY010000124.1:0-7474 GCA_964246805.1 uncultured Acidobacteriaceae bacterium | reverse complement strand
TCCTTGAACGCCGCCAGATGCCCCGCCAGCAGTTCTCGATTCAGTTCCAGCCCCGCGACAGCCGCCTCTCGCCGGACCAGCTGCACCGTCACATCCACATGCCCTCGCCGCACCCGCTCCTTCACCACCCGCCGGATCGCGGCCTCCACCCCATCCCACCCGGGAGGCATCCGCAGTGACAGGTCCAGAAAACGATGATTCACTCCCTTGATCGACACCGACACCCCGTCCCCCTCCACACATGCGAATCCGGTCATTGAAAAAATTGGACCAGCCATCACGCCACCCCCTCCATAGCTACCAAATCGTCCTCGGCAAACTGCATCGCATACAGCCGCCGGTAGCTTCCACCCTCACGCTCGATCAGCTCCTCGTGTGTCCCAATCTCCACGATCCGTCCCGCCTCGATCACCGCGATCCGTGTCGCCCGCCGCACCGTCGACAGCCGGTGCGCAATCACAAACACCGTCCGCCCCTGCATCAGGTTCGCTAACGCCGCCTGCACATACCGCTCGCTCTCCGTATCCAGAGCTGAAGTGGCTTCATCGAGAACCAAGATCGGCGCGTTCTTCAGGATCGCCCGCGCGATCGCCAGCCGCTGCCGCTCTCCGCCGCTGAGCCGCGCCCCCTTCTCCCCAATCACCGTCTTATACCCCTCCGGCATCGCCAGGATGAAGTCATGCGCCAGCGCCATCTTTGCCGCCGCCGCCACTCGCGCCATCGGCACATCCGGCTGCCCGTACGCGATGTTGTTTCGCACCGTGTCGTTGAAGAGAATCGTCTCCTGTGTCACTTTGCCGATCTGCGCCCGCAGGCTGGCAATCGTCACCTCGCGCAGATCATGCCCATCCAGCACGATTCGTCCGGCGTTCACATCGAAAAACCTTGGCAGCAGGTTGACCAGCGTCGACTTGCCCGCCCCGCTCGGACCGACAAACGCGATCACCTCCCCGCGCTTCACCTCCAGGTCGATCCCGTCCAGCACCTGTCGGGGCCCTTCATCTGTCGGATAACTAAAACTTACCCCTTCAAACTTGATCCTTTCCGCAAACCCCTTCAGCACCAACGCCCGCTTCTTCTCCCGCACATCGTCCTGCGCGTCCATAAACTTAAAGATCTCTTCGCTCGCCCCCAGCGCCTGCTGGAAGCTGTTGTAGAACAGCGCAAACTTCCGCACCGGATCGTACAGCGAGAACACCGCGAACAGGAACGCGATGAAGTCCCCCGTCTTCATGTGGTGTCCGACGATCTGCCGCCGCCCAACAAACAGCAGCAGCGCGATCGCGATCGACCCTACCGCGTCCATCAGCGGCGACGAGATCGCCTGCACCGACACCGACTTTAGATTCGCGCGGAACAGCCGCCCCGCCGCCCGCCGGAACCGCTCCATCTCCCACAGCTCCATCCCGAACGCCTTCACGATGCCGTTGCCCGTAATCGTCTCGTGCAGAATGTTCTGGATCTCCGCCAGCTTGTCCTGTCCGGTCCGCGTCGTCGTCCGCACGCTGCGTCCAATCCGCCGCGCCGACGAGATCACCACCGGGATAAACAGCAGCAGCACCCATGCCAGCCGCCCTCCCAGGATCACCACCGCGCCCACCACAAACACGAGCGTGAAGAACTGCTGCAGAAACTCTCCCAGTACGCTCGACATCGCCGTCTGCACCCGCTCGATGTCGTTGATCAACGTCGACAGCAGCGTCCCCGTCGTATGTTTCTGGAAAAACCCCACCGACCGCCGCAACACTGCGTCATACAGATCGTTGCGCAGGTCTGTAATCATCCCGAATCCGGCATAGTTCACCAGGTACGTCCCCAGATAATCGCAGACCGACTTGATCACCGCCGACAGCACCAGTGCGTACGCCACCACCGTCCACGCATTATGGAAGTGATTCGGCACCAGAAAATGCAGATTCAGCGCCCGCTTCAGATGCGGAAGCTGAAAGACGAGAACATCCTCATAGGGCGAGTCGGGGTTCAACACCTGGCCGAAGATCGGCTTAACCAGCAGCAGCCGGAACGCCGCCATCGCTCCCACCGCCGCCATCAACCCCACGGACAGCAACGAGTACACCGCATAAGGCCGCACATACAACAGCAACCGCCAAACCCGCCTCAAGCCCATCCGCCCGCCGCCACCCGCAAACGTCTCATTGCCCCTATTCTAAGACGCAACAGGCCAGCTTATACCGCGTTTGGCGCGAGAGCCCCCGCCATCGATGGCCGCGGCGACGGCATCGTACCCGCGACTTACGACGGGATAGCCGATGCAACATGCTGCGCGGCTTCGGAAAGCGGGATGTCGAGGCTTGTGGCGGTCAGCCGGTTGAGGAACTCCACTTTACCTTCGGCGACGCCGCGGCCTATGTTGATGCGGAAAGGGACGCCAATGAGGTCGGCGTCTTTGAACTTGACGCCGGCGCGCTCGTCGCGGTCGTCGAGGAGGGTGTCGAAGCCGGCGGCGGTGAGGTCGTGGGCGATGGCTTCGCCGGCGGCGAGGAGGGCGGCGTCCTTGATGTTGGTGACGGTGACGACGACCTGGAAGGGGGCGATGCTGGGATGGAGGGCGTAGGCTTCGCCGTTATGTTTGGCGGCGGAGGTTTCGATGGCAGCAGTCAGAATGCGTTCAAGGCCGATACCGTAGCTGCCCATGATGGGCGTGGTCTCTTTGCCGTCGCGGTTGAGGACGGAGGCTCCCATGGATTTCGAGTACTTGTAGCCGAGCTTGAAGATGTGGCCTATCTCGACGGCTTTGCCGAGGCGGAGGGGGGAGCCGTCGACGGGACAAGATTCGCCTTCGTTGATGTTGCGGATGTCGGCGATGAGGGTGGGAGTGAAGTCGCGTCCGGGCGTGACGTTGCGGAGGTGGAAGTCGAGTTTGTTGGCTCCAGCGACAAGGTTTTTGCGGCCTTCTAAGCCTTTATCCATGACTACCATCGTTCTTAAGCCCGTGCCTTGTGTGCCGTCAGGGTTCTCACGCGATATTCCCTTCATTCTCCCGAGAAAATCTGTGGCGCTGCGGTCGTAGACCTGAGGTATGCCGACGGGTCCAAGAAATCCAGCAGGTCCCCCAACGTAGTAAGCAAGCTCGTCTGCTGTCATAGGTCTAAGTTCGGTAGTTTTCGCGGCTGCATCTAACTTAGTTTCGTTTACAAAATGATCACCGCGTAAGAACGCTACAACGGGCAGCAGAAATTCTGAAACAGGATGTGAGGTGATCCAGCCCATAAAGGCGACGCACTTGATGTCCTGCGAGGCGTGGATGCCGAAGAAGGTGGTCACATCGGCGATGGAGGCCTTGCCGGGGGGGTGGACGAGTTCGGGGGTGCCGTCGCCGGTGGGGGCAAGGTCTTCGACGGGGGCTAAGGTGCTGGTTGCTTTTTCGAGGTTGGCGGCGTAAGTGCAGGTGGGGCAGCTTGCGATGAGGTCTTCGCCGGCTTCGGTGTAGACCATGAACTCCTGCGATTGGCTTCCACCCATAGAGCCGGAGTCGGCCTCGACGGCGACGTAGTGGAGGCCGCAGCGGTCGAAGATGCGGCGGTAGGCGGCGTCGTGCTTCCCGTAGGAGAGGTCGAGGCCGGCTTCGTCGATGTCGAAGGAGTAGCTGTCCTTCATCAGGAACTGGCGGACGCGGAGGAGGCCGGACTTGGGGCGGGGCTCGTCGCGGAACTTGGTCTGGATCTGGTACCAGATCTGGGGGAGCTGTTTGTAGGAGCGGAGCTCGCTCTTGGCGATGGAGGTGACGATCTCCTCGTGGGTCATGGCGAGACAGAGCTCGGCTCCCTTGCGGTCTACAAGCCGAAACATATTCTGGCCCATGCCGGCCCAGCGGCCGCTGGCCTCCCACGGCTCTTTGGGGTTGAGGGCGGGGAGAAGCAGCTCCTGGCCGATCCGATCCATCTCCTCCCGGACGATGGCTTCGATCTTCTTCATGGCGCGGTTGCCGAGGAAGAGATAGCTGTAGAGTCCCGCGCCGAGCTGGCGAATGTAGCCGGCACGGAGGAGGAGCTTGTGGCTGGCGACCTCGGCGTCGGCTGGGGCCTCGCGGAGGGTGGGGATGAAGAGCTGGGACCAGCGGTGCATGGATTCGACAACCTTTCGCTTCGGGAACCTTCAGCTTAATGATGCGAAGTTCACTCTCCATTTTACCGTGCATGGATGTCGTCTCCGGAACAGTAGGGCGAGGACGTTCTTTAGAATGATTCTTTTATATGCCGTGTAGCGGACAGACCGTGAACGGAATGGACCGTATATTGAGGAGGTTGACTCGATCCTGTCCGAATCCGGGACGGGGAAGTTCGTGGTGTAATTGTGCCGCACAAATGTCGCTCCGGGGTAGAGGATGCCGAACAGAGAACTAAACCAAATCGAGGTGAATGGTTTTAGTGCCGGCGCGAACGGGGGCATGGCGCGCCCGCGCAACTATATTCTGTCGCACATGCCGGAGAGCCAACTGGCGGCCATCGCCCGGCATATGGTGCCGGTGGAGCTGCCGATCCACATGAGGCTTTCGGAGCCGCATCGTGAGATCGAGCATGTCTACTTCCTGAATAGCGGGCTGATATCGACGGACGCGCTGACGGAGAGCGGGGAGTCGGTGGAGGTCGGGGTGACGGGCCGCGAGGGGTTCTCGGGGATCAACGGCCTGCTGGGCCATCCGCAGATGGCCCATTCGGTGGTGATGCAGGGGTCGGGGTTCGGCTACCGGCTGCGGATGCCGATTTTTCGGGAGGAGTTTTTGAAGGGCGGACCCCTGACGCAGCTGGTTTACTCGTTTTTGTATATGCATATGTCGCAGATTACGCAGTCGATTCTGTGTAACCGGCTGCATCAGGTGGATGCGCGGCTGGCGCGCTGGCTGCTGACCTCGGCGGACCGAATGGAGACGGAGACACTGCAGCTGACGCAGGAGTTTCTGGGGCAAATGCTGGGGGCGCGACGGTCGACCGTGACGGTGTCGGCGGGTGGATTGCAGGCGGCGGGGCTGATCGACTATAGCCGGGGGCGCATCAGGATTGTGAACCGGGCGGGCCTGGAGCGCGTGGCGTGCGAGTGCTACGGGATGGTGAAGGCGGTTTACGACCGGTTGCTGCCTAAGGAGTATTAGGCGCTTGGCGGCGCGGCGATGTGCCCAATCGGCATGGGTAAGGGAATCTATTCGTCTTCTACAGTGATGCGGAGTGTTCCATGATCCGGTTGACAACCATGCCCGCGGCGGCTTAGAACTTTTACACTTGAGGTTTCACTATGCTACGCGTCGTTCCTCTTTTGGCCCTGCTCCTGGCCGCGGGTACCCTGCCGGCCCAAACCGCGCGGACGCTCCCCAGCAACACTCGCTTTTTCGTTCCTCCGCCCGCCGCGGGCTCCGAGCAGCAGGCCCTCCATCTGGCGAAGACCGGCAAGATCGGTGACGCCCTGCTGATCCTCGCCATGGAAGCCACACCTCAAGCCGTCTGGCTGACCAGCGGCACGCCGTCCGAGATCAACGGCACCGTCGTCAATGCGATGCGGCAAGCCGGTTCTCAGGGTGCCGTCCCGACTTTCGTTCTTTACAATATTCCCGGCCGCGATTGCGGCAGCTATTCCGCCGGGGGTGCTCAGGATACCCCCACCTACGAGGCCTGGATTCGCGCCGTCGCCACCGCCATCGGCGACCAGAAGGCGGTTGTGCTTGTCGAGCCCGACGCGCTCGCCAATCTTCCCAGCGATTGCGGCTACCCGAGCGCTGTGAACAGCGCTCAGCTTACCGCCGACCGTTATACCCAGATCAACTATGCCGTCACCACTTTGGAGACTCAGCCGCAGACCCTGGTCTATCTCGACGCCGGTAACAGTCTGTGGCATGCCGTCGGCGACATGGCCCTTCGTCTCGCCACGGCCGGCGTCTTCCACGCGCAAGGCTTCTTTTCGAACGTCTCCAATTTCCGCCTGTCCAATTATGAAACCCACTTCGATACCTGGGTCTCCCAATGCCTGGCTTTCGCCACCAACCCCGCCGATGGCGGCTGGCGTCTGGGCCATTACACCTGGTGCGCCAGTCAGTACTACTCGCCTAACGGTCCGGTCGATCCCAACAATATTGCCACCTGGACCTACACCGACCAGTGGTATACACAGTCGCTCGGCACCGCCACCGCCATGACTCACTTCGTGGTCGATACGAGCCGCAATGGCCAAGGGACACTGCATGCCGGCGTTTATGCCGCCGTTCCGTATCAGCAGCCGGCGTCCGTCGTACAGACCATCGCCAATGGCAGCTGGTGCAATCCGCCCAGCGGCGGTCTCGGCACCCGGTCCACCGCGGATACGGGGGTTCCCCTGCTCGACGCCTATTTGTGGGTAAAGACTCCCGGTCAGTCCGATGGAACGTGCGACGCCGCCGGAGGTGCCCGCGCCTGGGACTATGCCGCTTACACCCAGCGCGGCTGGCCCGCGGACGCCACCGCGCAATCGCTGTTCGACCCTTTGTGGGGCCTGAACGATCCCGGCGCGGGAGCCTGGTTCCCCCAGCAAGCCCTCCAGCTAGCCAGGCAAGCCAACCCGCCGCTCTCGAAATTTTAGCCGGTTCGGGTGGTACGGGTCGTCGGCGAGTGGTTTAGCCTGTTTGCGGCTAAACTTGTGAAGGAGCATGTTTGCGCCTGCTCCTTTGAGGTTTGCGTTATGAAGAGAACGGGTTTGGTGGTGTTGGCGCTGGTGGCTGGGATTTCGCTGATGTTGTGGGCGGGTATCCACAATATGCGGGACAGGCGGCTGGCGTTGCAGAAGGCGAACGAGAACCGGATCGTGCTGATGCCGGTGAAGCCGGGCGAGAAGGCGGATGGCGGAGCGGAGGGCGACGCGCCGGTGCAGATGCGGGGCAAGCGCGCGCCGGGGTTTACGCTGACGACGATCGAAGGCAAGAAGGTATCGCTGGCGGACTACAAGGGGCGGCCGGTGCTGGTGAATTTCTGGGCGACGTGGTGTGCGCCATGCAAGCTGGAGATGCCATGGTTCGAGGAGTTTCGCGGGAAGTACGGCGCGCAGGGGTTTGAGGTGCTGGGGATTGCGGAGGACGACGCGGGCAAGGAGGATATCGCGAAATCGGCCAGGAAGCTGGGAGCGACGTACCCGATCCTGCTGACGGACGGGAAGGTGGCTCCGCTGTATGGGGGGATCGATTATCTGCCGGAGTCGTTTTATGTGGACCGGAACGGGGTGATCGTGGAGCAGACGGCAGGGCTGGGGTCGAAGGATGAGATCGAGGCGAATATCAAGAAGCTGGTGAGTGCCCCGGTGACGACGGCGAGGCTTCCGTGATGCTGCGAGGTTTACTGGCGATTGCGATGGGCGCTTCGTCCCTAGGGCAGGAGGCGGCGCGGCCGAAGCAGACGGTGGTGTATGTGGCGGAGGCGCAGAGCGTGGCGGCGGGAAAGCAGGCGGTGGTGGAGGTGCACTTCAAGGTGCTGGAGGGTTACCATGTGAACTCGCATAC
>CAXTRY010000123.1:0-7574 GCA_964246805.1 uncultured Acidobacteriaceae bacterium | reverse complement strand
GGCATGAGGGTCACCGGCTTCCGCGACCCCTCCCCATGGCGAGAGGGCGGCACCTGGTACGCCATCGTTGGCTCCGGTATCGCGGGCAAAGGCGGCATGGTCCTCCTCTATCGTTCTCCCGATCTCCGCTCCTGGGAGTACCTCCATCCCCTCTTCGAAGGCCCATGGTCCGGCACACCCGGCTCGAACCCCGTCGATACAGGCGAAATGTGGGAGTGTCCGGAGCTCTTTCCTCTCAAGGACGAAGCCACCGGCCAGGAAAAGCACGTCCTTATCTACTCCACTGAAGGTAAAGTCCTCTGGCGCTCCGGTACCCTCGACCGCGCCGCCATGCGCTTCCTTCCCGAGCATCGCGGCGAGCTCGACCATGGCCGCAAAGGCACGGACCGCGTCACCTTCTACGCCCCCAAAACCCAGCTCGACGCTCAAGGCAACCGTATCCTCTGGGGCTGGATCTCCGAGACACGCTCCGAAGCCGAGTACAGCCGCGCCGGTTGGTCCGGCATGATGTCCCTCCCCCGTCTGCTCACCTTGCGTGACGGTCAGCTGCAGATGGAGCCCGTTCCCCAGCTCACGCGCCTCCGCAAACCGGTCGGCCGTGGCAAGGAAGCTCATGAGTTCTTACTCACCCTTCAGCCCGCCACCGGATCCGCCCAGCCCATCGAGCTCGCCGACGCCACCGGTAAACTCCTTTCTCTCCACTCCAACTCCGCCGACGAAACCCAAACCCTCCGCATCCGCCCTGGCGACGCTTCACCCGAGATCGCCGTCCCGCTGCCCGCCGGCCCGTCTTCCGGTCACACGTTCCACGTATTTGTGGACAATTCCGTCCTCGAAATCTTCCTCGACAAACGCGTCTGCTACACCCATCGCTTCTACACTCGCGACCCCGCACAGCCCATCCTCACCCTTACTGTTCCGGGACAATGGAAGACGGCGAGTCTCCAGACCTTCGCCCTTAGTCCTGTTTGGCCCGCCTGAACAAGCCTTGCGCGCCACTTCTCCCCAAACAGCCTTTATCGTGTGCTCTTATGTATCGACTCGCTGATCCTTAGGGAATCACTCGCCATCTTGACGAATGTAAACCGCATAAGAGATTCCCTGCTACTCCAAAATCCTGTCAACCCCCCTCACGCGACCGGAACCCGTCAAATGCAATCATGACAATGACATACACATCCCTACTCCGTTGCGCTTTAGTTTCTCTCTATCCGGTAAAATGTAATGAGAAGGTAAACGAAATGCTTCATGCCGCGGCATCGTTTGTCCCTCCATGGCCTATTAACTACTTTGTATCTCCCATGGCTAACTCCTTTCGTTTGTTAGATCGATTGCAAAAATAAGACTTTTTGGGCGTTTTCAAAACGGCGGCGCGTCACCTTCCCGCCGCCTACGGAGACAGACTAAGAAGACCATCGGCCGATCCCCCAGGGCAGTCCCTGTCGCTACTTTGCTTTACACTCAGTAAGGCACTCGGTATCCTTGGGTTTGGCATAATCGACATCCATGGCCGCATTTTTAGATCGTTGCGATCGCAAATTTGGAACAGGAGAATTAAATGGCAGCAGTAGATGAGAAGGTCAAGCAAATCATCGTCGAACAGCTTCAGGTGGACGAAGCCGAAGTAACCCCCGGTGCCAGCTTTCAGGAAGATCTCGGCGCGGATTCGCTCGATGTCGTAGAGCTCGTCATGCAGTTTGAAGAGGCATTCGACATTCAAATTCCCGACGAGGACGCCGAGAAGATCAAGACCGTCAAAGACGCCGTCGACTACATCGAAAAGAATCAGAAGGCGGCCAAGTAGCAATGGCCCAGTTGCAAACGATGGAGCAGCGCCGCGTCGTGGTCACCGGGATCGGTCTCATCTGCGGGGTCGGCAAAACCGTGCCCGAGGTCTGGGAAGGTCTTCTCGCCGGGCGTAGCGGCATGGCCGAGATCAAAGCCTTTGACCTTACCGGCCATCCCGTCCGTTTCGCCGCCGAGGTCAAGAACTTCGATCCTCTGCTTTTCATCGAAAAGAAGGAATCCCGCAAGATGGGACGCTTTATCCATCTCGCGCTCGCCGCTTCCGCCGAGGCCATGGCGCACTCCGGCCTCGTCGTCGACGAGCATAACCGCGACCGCTTCGGCGTCCATATCGGCTCCGGCATTGGCGGTTTCGACGTCATCGAGCGCGAACACTCCGCCATGCTCGCAGGCGGCCCGCGCAAGATCTCCCCCTTCTTCATTCCGGGATCCATCGTTAATCTTGCGGCTGGCCACGTCTCCATCAAATACAACGCTCGTGGCCCAAACGAGGCCACGGCCACCGCCTGCACCTCCAGCGCGCACTCCATCGGCGACGCCTTTCGCATCATCCAGCGTGGTGACGCCGATGCCATGATCGCCGGTGGCACCGAGGCCGCTATTACGCCCATGGGCGTCGGCGGCTTCGCGGCCATGAAAGCCCTCTCCACCCGCAACGACGATCCCGAGCACGCCTGCCGCCCCTTCGATAAGGACCGCGACGGCTTTGTCGTCGGCGAAGGCGCGGGCATCCTCATCCTCGAGGCCCTGGAATTTGCCGAGGCGCGTGGCGCCAAAATTCTCGCCGAGGTCATCGGCTACGGTATGTCCGCCGATGCCTTCCACATGACCGGCATGGCCCCCGAGGGTGAAGGCTGCTTCCGCGCCATGACCGCCGCGCTCAAAGTCGCCGGCATCTCCCCCGACCGGATCGACTACGTCAACGCGCACGCCACCTCCACTCCCCTCGGGGACGCCCTGGAATCGCAGGCCATCGAAAACGTCTTCGGCGAACGCGCCCGAAACCACGCCTTGCTCGTCAGCTCCACCAAGTCCATGACCGGCCATCTGCTCGGCGGCGCGGGCGGCCTCGAAGCCGGCATCACCATCATGGCCATGCTCGAACAGACCGCGCCGCCCACCATGAACATCGTCGAGCTCGATCCACTTTGCCGCCTGAACTATGTGGCCAACAAGCCGCAAGCCGCGAAGATCGACTATGCGCTGTCGAACTCCTTCGGCTTCGGCGGCACCAACGGCTCGCTGGTCTTCCGCCGCTGGACTGAAGCCTAGATTTCGATCAGGCCGCTGCCCTTACAAAGGACATTGTCGTTCGGGGGGTGTGTACCGGTACTTGTACTAGCTGGTAGCCGCGGCGATCCCCACACTGACAATCAGCCCCAATACCCACCAACCCACCACCACCATCGCCGCCTGTCCTTTTTTCACCTTTGCCACGATTGCCGTGCCGATTACCAGCAGCAGCAGCACCCAAATTCCGATCACATCCACAAACCCCAGCGCTGCCTTCAGCCACGGAGCCGCGCTTGGCAGATAGAACGCCGGATTCGTTCCCACCGGGTTCTTCAGGTTGAATCCCTCCGCGTCTCCACCCAGATAGATCGTAGCCAGCATGATGATGCTTGTAATCAGCCGCGGCAGTGAAGCATACATCCACACGGCGAACATCTGTCCAAACGTCGTCTTCGCCCCCAGCCCGAAATTGAAGCTGGCCCACAGCACCAGCGCGCCAACCGCTGAAATTACCAGAACGATCAACGGCGAGGCAAACGTCGAGTACCGTGTGCTTACGGCCATCATGTGCATCTGTGCCGTCCGCTGCTTCGGCTCCAACGTATCGAGCTTCTGCTCCTGCGCCGGACTATCGTGCATCATGTTCTGCGCCACCGTATCGAAGCCGACCTTCTTATCGATCGCATACGCGGCAGCCAGAGAAAATACCGTGACCAGCAAAAACGGCAGCCACCACGTCGAGCTCCGCATAATATCCTTGAACGTCTTTGATGGCGCGACAAACGTGTCCACCACGCGCTCTACCTGGCTTAAACCTTCATGTGTCTCCGCCACGTAAGGAACAGCAGCCGTTTCGCTCATAAAGCCTCCTTACAGCACACCCAAAACCAGCCGCGTACCGTGAAGGGAATTGTAAAGCCGGCAAACTCCGCCGCCAACAAAAATAAAACGGCCCCCCTGAGGGAGCCGCTCGCACAACCAATAACGGCGACTTACTGCATCGTTACGCCGCCGCCGGTCTTCTTTTCCTTCGCAAGCTCGTTCTGCTTACGAGCTCCCATGGCCTTCTGGGCCCATTGATCGGCCTGCGCCAAATCAGCCTTGCGCGAGCTATCATCCGTGCACTCCAGGTCCGCCTTGCGCCGGTTCGTAAGATTCAAATATTGCATGGCATCATCGTAATTCGGATTGATCTCGACCGCCCTGTTCAGGTACTGCATTCCTTCGGACACCAGCGTCGTATTTGCGGTCTGCAGCTTCTGGCAAGCGCCCTTGCTCTTCTTCGGGTTCCCGTTGCCGTCGTCGGTCGACCCATCCGCGGCCAGGATTGTTATCGCGTTCTTGTACGCCTGCATCCAGTCGACGACGCCGATCGTGTAATCCGCCTCCGCATCGTTCGGCGCAATGGCAATGACCTTTTTCTCGTACTCTTTCGCTTCGTCCAGCTTTTTGATGTTGCGGTCGATCGACGCGATCTGCTTGAGGGCCGTTAGATCGTTCGGATCCTTTGCCAGTACGGAGTTGAAGCCGTCCAGCGCCTTCTGCGCCACCTTCAGGTTCTCCGGGCTATCCAGATTCGGCACAACTTGATACGAATAAGCCGTCGCGAGGTACAGCTTCGCATTCTCATAGTTCGGATCGAGCTCGATCGCATTCTGAAAATTGCTGACCGCCTCTTCATAACGGGCATTCTTGAATGCCTGAACACCTTTGTTCAGCTGATCGCGCGCCTTTAGCTTATTGCATCCAGTAACAGTACCAAGCATCAGAGTGAGCAGAGCGGCCGTAAGCGGTATTCGTGCATTCAGTTTCATGGGGCTGGGGTTCTCCTTCAAAATGGGCATCGCTCTTCGATCCAAATAACGGTCCATACCAATGTACCTCAGGCTTGCGCTGCCGTACACGACGATAAGCGATAGATGCCGCGGTGGTGTCGGTTAGTAGTGCCTACTGCTCGTCTCGGAGTGGCGTCTTGTCACTCTACAGAGGCAGAGGCATTCTCTGCAACTGCGGCGCGGACAACTTAGTCATCTCGACGAATGCCTGTAGTGTACATGCCTTAGTAGCGTTTTCTCTACAGAATTCCGCTTCCGTAACGACACGCACACAATAGAAATGGGCGATGCGCGGATAGCGCATCGCCTATATTAAGCCTACAAGTCTACTGACCCGCTTCAACCCGCGGCGTGATCAGACCGATATTGTCGACTCCAGCCTGATGACCGAAGTCGATCACTTCCGCTACCTTGCTATAGTCCAGGTCTTTGTCGCCCTTCACGAACATGACCTTCTCCTGCCGCGCCGAGAAAATCTCCGCCAGCTTTGATTCGATCGCCGACTTATTGAAGGAGTTGTCGTTGATCTTGTAAGCCGGTTCCGCCGCGCCGTTTGAAAGAATCTGAACAACAATCGTGCGATCGTTCTGAATCTCCGGTTGATTTTTCTTGGGAGGCTGTGGAACCAGCGCATCCAGGCCCTTTGGCGTAACCGGCACAATCACCATGAAGATGATCAGCAGCACCAGCAATACATCGATCAGCGGCGTTACGTTGATCTCCGATACCGCTCCGCCTGTACTTCCTCCACCCATGCTCATAGCAATCTCCTTCTCTTTCCCGAATGCTGAGTTATTGTTCGCGCTTCTCGGTAAGCAGGCCAAGCTGGCTGACGCCGGCCGAGCGGATGCCGTCGACCGCGTCCATCACCTTGCCGTAGTTGGCGCGCGAGTCGGCGCGCATGAAAACTTCCTTGCTGGTCTTGTTTTCGAGCTTGGCCGAGATCTTGCTGCCAAGATCATCGACCGTCACCTGATCGCTACCTAGAAAAGTCTTGCCATCGCGCATCACGGAGACCGTTACGGCGTCTTCCTTGTTGGCGTCTTCCATCACTACCGCCGCATCCGCCTTCGGCAAGTCGACGTTGACCTTGTTGTTGAGCATTGGGGTGATGACCATGAAGATGATCAGCAACACCAGCATGACGTCGACCATCGGCGTCACATTGATATTGGAGTTGACTTTCTTTCCTTCGTCCCGCTTATTGATTCCCATAGCTTTCAGCTCCAATCGTCTCAACGAGTTTGTCCGCTGCGATCCGGCTAGCCTTCGTTTCACAAGACCAGCCGGAAGAGCTTAGCGGCTGCTCTGCTTGATGAAGTAATCCACCAGTTCACTCGAACTGTTGTCCATCTCCACGTCGAACGCCTCCACCTTGCTGGTGAAATAGTTGAACGTCATGACGGCGGGGATCGCGACCAGCAGACCGAACGCGGTCGTTACTAGAGCTTCCGAGATACCGCCTGCAACCGCGCCGATACCCGAAGACTTCTGCGTAGCAATGGCCTGGAAGGCGTTCAAAATACCCGTCACCGTGCCGAACAGACCGATGAACGGTGCCGTCGAGCCAATAGTCGCCAGCCCGCTGAGGCCCTTCTTCAGCTTGGCGTGGACGATGGCCTCGGAACGCTCAAGCGCGCGCTTCGAGCTCTCAACCTGGTTCTCGGTAATCTGGCCGCCCGAACCGAAGCTGCGGAACTCCTGCAAGCCGGCGGTGACGACTTCGGCGAGGTGCGACTTCTTGCTGCGATCGGCAACCTTGATCGCCTCATCCAAACGGCCATCCTTCAACGCGCCGGCTACCTTCGGAGCGAACTCGCGTGACTGCTTGCGAGCGGCTGAGAAATAAATAGCGCGGTCGATAATGACGGCCAGCGACCAGATGGACATGATGAACAGGATGACGACGACGGCCTTGGCGAGACCGCCCATGTTGCCCCAAAGCTGGAGCGGGCTGAAGCCCACCTGAGCTTCCTGAAAGAAGAGCGCGAGCGAGGCCGGAGTGTGTGCGAAGTTGGTGAGCTGAGCGAAAATCACTGAATCATTCCTCCAAGGAATTGTAAAGAGATGAACTAATTGAACACTTCAGAGGGCTTCGGTAAGCCGAGGAAGCCCTCGAAGGTCGCGTCTTACCGCAAAGCTGGCCTAGCCTCCGCCAAAGCTGAAGTTCACCGTGACCGTGGTATCCACCTCGGTAGGTTCACCGTTGAGAAGATACGGCTTGTACCGCCACGATTTTACGGCATCGAGCGCGCTGGCACGAAGCATCTCCGGTCCGCTGATTACCTGCAGGTTTTCGATCGTTCCACCCTTCGAGATGATCGCGTGAAGCACGACCGCGCCCGACACATGAGCAGCCTTTGCGATCGGAGGATAGACCGGGTTCGTCTTCGAAAGCACGCTACCCGCGATCACACCACCCGATACGTGAGCCGGTCCCTTTGGCTTCTCCGGCGGGGCGACCTTGACGACCGGAGTAGGCGCGTTGCCAATGCCGCCCATTACGCCGCCGGGAACGCCGCTACCGCCGCTCATGCCCGACATGCCCGCGACACCCGCCACCTGCGGCGGAGGAGCGGCTTCTTCTTTCAACATCTTGATGTCTTTAGGAATCTTTGTGGGTGCATGCAGGCCGGCGTCAATCTCCGAGACCATCTTAATCGGCTTGACGACCTGCGCCGGCGGCGGAGGGGGTGGAGG
>CAXTRY010000122.1:0-7649 GCA_964246805.1 uncultured Acidobacteriaceae bacterium | reverse complement strand
GGCGGCTCATAAACGCCGATCGCAGTCCCCAGGGAAACCAGCAGCGCGCTCAGCACTCCAAACTGCCACATCCCGTAAGAAAAGATAAAAGGCAGATAGTGCGCCCCAACGGCGATCATGAAAGCAGGATAGAACCATGAGGCGTGATTGACAGTCGCGGCATAAATCAAAGGAAAATGAAGGGGCAGGACAAACGCCACCTGCATTCCAAGCGCGTTCATGGGGTGTCCTTTCGGCAGGGAAGACACTCTTCCCATCGAGCGCAGCACGAGTTGCGTTAGCGGAAAAATTGCCATCCCGCCGAACACCAAGACGAGGACGCCCGCTCTGTGCGAATCCCACGTGGCGAGAGCGGAAGAGAGAGCCCAAATCGCGGCGGATACCAGCTGCCCGGCAAATCCGCCGAGAAATGTCCCGCGTACATCCGCTTGAGCCGTGCTGATCTCCATAATGCAGAAATCCTAGCACCTTTTCTAGCTTGCTAAGCCGCTTACCTCCCCCCGCACCCGCTCCATCGTATCCAGATAGAACGCCAGATTGTGCACCGAGTTCAGCACCGCCCCCAGCGGCTCCCCCGACGCAAACAGATGCCGTAGATACGCCCGCGAATATCGCCCGCACACCATGCACCCGCACAGCGGATCGACCGGCCCGGCGTCCTCCGCGTACTCCTTCTTCTTGATGTTGATCCGCCCTTCGGACGTAAACAACAGCCCATGCCGCCCGGCCCGCGTCGGCAACACGCAGTCCATCATGTCCACGCCCATCCGCGCATACTCGGCGATCTCGTCGGGGTACCCAACGCCCATCACATAGCGCGGTTTGTCGGCGGGAAGCACTTCGAGCGTCCGCGCGATCATCTCCCGCGTCACCTCGCGCGGCTCCCCCACGGCCAGCCCGCCGATGGCGTAGCCCGGAAAGTCCATCTCCACCAGCCGCTCGGCCGACTCGCGCCGCAGGTCCGCATACATCCCGCCCTGCACGATGCCGAAGAGGCTCTGCGTTGCCCCGCCCAGTTCGTCATGCCAAGGCACAAGGTGCTTCTTCGCTTCAAAGTGCTCCTTCGACCGCGCGCCCCACGCATGGGTCAGCCCCATCGACTCGCGCGTCCGCTCCCACGTCGCCGGCGTCTCCACGCATTCATCGAAGGCCATCGCAATATCCGCTCCGAGCGCGATCTGCACGTCCATCGAGTGCTCCGGCGAGAAGAAGTGCCTGCTGCCGTCCAGATGCGATCGGAACTCCACCCCATCCGGCGTCACCTTCCGCAGGCCGCTCAGGCTGAACACCTGGAACCCGCCCGAATCGGTCAACATCGGCCGCCGCCAGCTCATGAACCGGTGCACGCCGCCCATTCGCCGGACGAGCTCGTGTCCCGGCCGCAGATACAGATGATAGGTGTTCGCCAGGATGATCTGCGCCCCCTTGCCGCCCGCGCCGACCTCCTCCAGCAGATTCTGCGGTACCGCCTTCACCGTGGCCGCCGTCCCCACCGGCATAAACACCGGCGTCTCCACCGTTCCGTGCGGCAGCGCCATCCTCCCCCGCCGCCCCCCACCTTCCGTCGTACCACCGATTTCAAACCGCAACGCCATCGCTTGAGTGTAGAGGCTGACGCGGACTCGCGTAGCCCGGACCCTGTAATGATCCACCCTTCCATCGCACCATCCTGCAGCGGAAGAAATCCGTCCCATCACGTCTTACCATGGAGGTTTTTATGGCTTTCAACAACGTCGGAGCCCTGGTGTACTTGGCACCAGGGGCAACCACCACTTGGAACTACTCGTTCGGAAATGACAGAGGCACCCAGTTCGCCTCCGCCCAGATTAAAACACCTAACCAGGGCGCGGTTCATCTCGCCGATCAACAACGCAAACGGGCCGACAACAACGGCAACGCCGCCTACTTCGTCAACATCACCAACCAGGGTCCAGGCGGCTGCTTCCACAATCTGCAAGGCGGAGGCATGGTATGAAGAACTTCACCATCGTTACCGATCCCAGTGGCAATCTGGTGGCTGCTGTCCAGGGCCACGATTTGAAATCGATCCATGATGGCGTCTCGACAGAGATCTCCTTCGCCCAGAGCCACAAGCTGCACAAGGTCGAAGTAGAGGACAGTCTCGCCGAAATGACCGATCCCGCCGCCTTTCACGAGGCCATCTCCAAGCACCTGGCTAAATAGTAACCGCGGCGCGCTGGAGGATGAGCCGACTGCCTATCCTCCCGCTCGCCGCTCCAGGACATCGCACAATCAATCGAGGGTTGAAGCCGATCCATACCATCGTTCTATCCCGTACAAACTTCGGCGGCTCCGTTGTGAAGCCGTCTGGAAGAAGAGCATGACCCCACCGGAAGAACCCGCCCGCACACTGGGATCTCGTGAGGTCCTTTCTCGCATTCCCGCGCCTTGGCTGCCTTTCCTTCGGCCCTATCGGCTATTCCACGCCGGCCTCGTTGTCCGCCGCCGCGGGTGAACCAAAGCCGCCTTCGTCCTAGCATCCTCCCTCGACAGCGTTGCCGGAGCACTTGCCGAACACCTTAGGTCTAAGGCAGCCCTTGCATCCTTGTCTCCTCCGCCACGCTATTAACGGTCGCTATCCACATACTGCAACCTTGTAGCAGCCAAACGCAGCTAAACCGGATAAATTACAAGAGACGCCCCGCAATCGCCGCCATCAACCGCAAGGACATCCATGCTCCCTCGACAAGCCTTATTTTTCTCTGTAACCGCCCTCCTCGCCCTTGCCGCTCCCGCCCAACAAATCACCCCCGCCTCCAACGGCCTTACCGCTACCGCCAATAACAGCACCCTTCAGATTACCGCTCTCCGCGAGGACTTACTCCGCATCCGCCTATGGCAAGGTCCCACGGCACCGGAAGACGCCTCCTGGGCCGTACTCCCCGAAGCCCGCACGCACCATGTACCCGTCACCGCCGAACCTCACGGCCTCACAACCAAATCTCTCCGTGTCACCGTCGCCCCCGATCTCCGCCTTACCGTCTTCGATCTCCAGGGTAATATCCTCCAGCAAGACGCCGCCCCCATTCAATATCAAGGCACCCGCTTTACGGTCAGCAAACAGCGATCTCACGATGACCACTTCTTCGGCCTCGGCGACAAGCCCGGTCCGCTCGACCGCGGCGGTCAGGCATTCACCCTCTGGAACACCGACACCTTTGGCTGGCAGGAGTCCACCGACCCCATCTACAAGGCCATGCCCTTCTTTATGGATGTCAACCGAGGCCGCACCCTCGGCGTCTTCTTGGACAACACCTGGCGTACTAACTTCGACTTTGGCCGCGCGGACGACACCCGCTATACCTTCGGCTCCCTCAACGGCCCCGTCGACTACTATCTGCTCTATGGCCCCGATCCCAAACAAGTCGTGGCCGCCTGGGCCTGGCTCACCGGCCCTACGCCGCTCCCGCCACTCTGGGCACTCGGCTTCCAGCAGTCTCGTTACTCTTACTTCCCCGCCAGCCAGCTCCGGGAGGTCGCCGATCGCCTCCGCAAGGATCGCATTCCAAGCGATGTTCTCTGGCTGGATATCGACTTTCAGCACCAGAATTGGCCCTTTACCGTAGACGAGCCTAACTACCCCAACTTCAAGAGCATGGTCCATGATCTCGCCGCACAAAACTTCAAGCTCGTCGTCATCACCGACCTCCACATCGCCAAGCAGCCTGGCGTCGGTTACGCCCCCTATGACTCCGGCACTGCCGGGGACCACTTCGTCAAAAACCCCGATGGCTCCGTCTACACGGGCGTCGTCTGGCCCGGCCCGGCGGTCTTCCCGGATTTTACCCAGGCTCGCACCCGGCAGTGGTGGGGATCGCTTTATAAGGACTTCCTAGCCGACGGCGTGGCCGGCTTCTGGAACGATATGAACGAGCCCGCCGTCTTCGAGGTACCCAGCAAGACGATGCCTCTGGACACCCTCCACCGCATCGACGAACCCGGTTTCGCCAAGCGCACCGCCACGCATGCCGAGATACACAATGTCTTCGGCATGGAGAACACCCGCGGCACCTTGGAAGGCCAGCTTACCGGACGTCCCAACGAGCGCCCGTTCACCATGACACGCGCCAGCTATGCGGGCGGCCAACGCTACTCCGCCACCTGGACCGGCGACAACTCCGCCACCTGGAACCATCTCCGCCAGACCGTTCCCCAGCTCGTCAATCTCGGCCTCAGCGGCTTCTCGCTTGCCGGGGCCGACGTCGGCGGCTTTGCCGGTTCGCCTCCCGCCGACCTCCTCACCAAATGGATTGAGCTCGCGGCCTTCCAACCGATCGATCGCGACCACTCCGCCAAAGGCACCCGCATGCACGAAGTTTGGGTCGACGGCCCCGAGCACGAAGCCATCCGCCGCCGCTTCATCGAAGAGCGCTACAAGCTGATGCCTTACCTCTACACCATCGCCGAAGAGACCAGCCGCGACGGCCTCCCCATCAACCGTCCGCTCTTCCTCGAGTTCCCCCACGCCACCGCCAACGGCGCTCCCTTCGACCTCACGACAGGCGGCGGCGAGTTCCTCTTTGGCGCACGCCTCCTCATCGCCCCCAACCCCTCCCCCGAAGAGGTCGCTCCCTACACTGTCCATCTCCCGCCCGGCACCTGGTACGACTACTGGACCGGCGAGCAGTTTACCCGCGCCGGCACCACTACCTCCATCGATCTTGAACAGCGCGACAAAGTTATCGCCCAAAAGCCGCTCGAAGTCACCCCTAAACTCGACCAGCTTCCCGTCTACGTCCGTGGCGGCTCCATCCTCCCTATTGCCCCGCTCACCCAAAGCACCGCCGAAATCCCGCAAGGCCCGCTGACATTGCGCGTCTATCCACTCGCCCCCGGTCTCAACGTCCCCGGCGAAACCTGCGCCGGGGAAGTCTATACCGATGACGGCCACACCTTCGCCTTCCGCCAGGGAGCCTACGCCCGCATCCACTTCACCTGCACCCTGGCCCCCGACAACACTCTCACCGTAGACATCGCCAAACAAGAAGGCACTTACACTCCTTGGTGGAAGCAGTACCGCATAGAAACCATAGGCTGGACCCCCCAAGAAAAGACCGCCAACAACCAGCCGCTAACCCAGGTGGAGAACCGCTGGACCACCACCATCCCCGCCAACCCTGCGGGCACCCATTTAATCTTCCACTAACCGAGTGCCCATTCTCAACTGAGATGGTCTCGCTCAGATAGACGCTCACTCCGATGGAATGTGCTCGCATTCGCCTGTTTCGCTGTAAGGAGCCGAGGGTCCGTTCGTGCCGCTCAATGCCGCCCTATGGCTTGCGCACAAATGCCCGCGCCACCAACTGCGCCCCTAGCGCCACCACCACACCCTGCGTCAGCAGCGAAGCGTTATAGCGCCAGCCCAGCACCATGAAGCTGATCGCCACACCCCAGAAATACACCTCCGCCAGCAGCGACGGCCCCCAATGCGGCCTCATTCCCGCTCCGGCCACCCGCGGTGTCAAGGCCGGCACGATCCTCGGCACCAGCGCGCAATACGCCGTGTACGCCTCCCCCAGCTTCTCCCGTAAGAACGGCTCCTCGCGCAGGATCAGCCGTATCTGCACGATCCCGATCGCCACAATCGAGAAGACCGCGCCCGTCCAAGGCATCAGCAATGCCAGCGCCAGCGTATGCAGCAAAGTCCCCAGATACAGCGGGTTTCGCACCCACCGGTACGGCCCATCCGCCACCATGGCCTCGCCATGCATCGCGCCCGACTGCACGATGCCCCCGCCAATGTACGCTCCGCCCCACGTCCGCAGCGCCGCTCCCAGCGTAGCCATTAGTATCCCGAATACCAGCAGCACCACGGTACTCACCGAAAAACTCATCCACCCTTCGCGCGCCGGCCAGCCCGCCAGGTCGAGCCACGCGCTCGTTCTCGGAGTACCCTTTGCCTGTAACCAGTCCCACGGGGCCATAAAACCTATTGCAAAAACGATTCCATGAATCCAGTACCGCAGCCGGTACTCCCACGCCCCTGCCCCCATCATCCCTGCCCTTCGTTCACGTCGTCCCGTCTTTGTAGATTACGCCCCCTTTCACCATCAGCCTACAATAGCTGAGCCCTGCATACAGTGGCGTTTATGAGCGGTCCGTCTTTGCTCAAATCTTCATATAGTTTTGGATCGGGCCAACCGGTCGCTCCATCTTGTATGCTTTTCGTGTCTTCCGGAGCGTTCATGAAAGCCGCCATCACCATCCTTCTCGCCGCGCTTACTGTCTCCCCACTTGCCGCTCAGGTTCACCCAGACCAATCCGCGCTCCCCTTCCGAGATCCGTCCCTGCCCGCCACCGCCCGCGCCCGCGACGCCGTCGCCCGCATGACCCTCGACGAAAAAGCATCCCAGCTTGAGGACTACGCCCCCGCCATCCCCCACCTCGGCATCCCCGAATACCAGACCTGGAGCGAAGCTCTCCATGGCGTCGCCCGCGCCGGTTACGCTACCGTCTTCCCCCAGGCTATCGGCATAGCCGCCACCTGGGACCTAAGACTTGTCGAACAGATGGGCGGCATCATCGCCACCGAGGGCCGCGCCCACTTCAACCAGGCCCAGCGCGAGAATAACCGTCGCATCTTCTACGGCCTCACTTTCTGGTCGCCCAACATCAACATCTTCCGCGACCCGCGCTGGGGCCGCGGCCAGGAGACCTACGGCGAAGATCCTTTCCTCACCGCGAAAATGGGCGCGGCCTTCGTCGAGGGTGTTCAAGGACCCGACCTCGCCCACCCTGTCGCCGTCGCCACCAGCAAGCACTTCGCCGTACATAGCGGGCCCGAGTCCCTCCGCCACTCCTTTAATGTCGATGTCGCCCCCCGCGACCTCGAAGAGACCTACCTTCCAGCCTTCCGCGCCACCGTCGTCGACGGCCACGTCAAATCCGTCATGTGCGCCTATAACGCCATCGACTCTGACGCAGCCTGCACCAGCAAGCTTCTCTTGAAAGACCATCTCCGCGACGCCTGGCACTTCCCCGGCTTTGTCGTCTCCGACTGCGGTGCCATTGTCGATGTTTACAATGGTCACAAGAACGCCCCCGACATCCTTCACGCCGCCGCCAAGTCCCTCGAAGCCGGCACCGACCTCTCCTGCAGCATCTGGTCGCCCGGCTTCAACACCCTCGCCGGTGCCGTCCGCCAAGGCGTTGTTCCCGAAGCACTCGTCACGGAGGCCGCCGAACGCCTTTACACCGCCCGCGCCGAGCTGGGCCTTCTCGATCTTCCCGGTACCAACCCCTCCGATCCACGCACCCAGATCCCCGTCACTGAAGCCATCTCCGACGCGCACCGCGCCGTCTCCCTCCGCGCCGCCGAAGAATCCATCGTCCTCCTCAAAAACACTGGCATCCTCCCCCTCGCCACCCCCAAATCGTTTGCCGTTATCGGCCCTACCGCGGACCTCCTCACCGCTCTCGAAGGCAACTATAACGGCACCCCTCTGCATCCAGTCTCCCCCCTTGACGGCATCGCCAAACAGTTCCCCGAGGCAACCATCCACTACGCCCAGGGTGCGACGTTAGCCGAGGGCTTTCAGGTTCCCGTCCCGCGGTCCGTCTTCAGCTCCGGCCTCAAAACCGAGTACTTCGTCTCCACCAACTGGACCGGCACCCCCGCCGCCATAACC
>CAXTRY010000121.1:5287-7678 GCA_964246805.1 uncultured Acidobacteriaceae bacterium | reverse complement strand
GCGGAAGCTGGGGTATGACGTGATGCTGCTCGAGGCGCGGGAGCGGCCGGGCGGGCGCAACTGGACGGGGCGCAAGGGGACGAAGGTAAAGTTCGTCGACGGTACGGTGCAGGAGATTCCGTGGGAGGAGGGGAACTACCAGAATCTTGGCCCGGCGCGGCTGCCGAGCACGCACTGGACGATGCTGGGGTATGCGCGCGAGCTGAAAGTGCCGCTCGAAGTCGAGATCAATACGACGCGGTCGGCGCTGTTGCAGAACGACAAGGCGAACGGCGGCGCGGCGGTGGTGCAGCGGAAGGCGATCAATGATACGCGCGGGCACGTCAGCGAGCTGCTGGCGAAGTGCATGGCGCAGGGCGCGCTCGACGCGGAGATCACGGCGGAAGATCGCGACCGGATGAAGACGTTCCTGACCTACTATGGGCCGCTGGATAAGACGGGGAAGTATGTGGGGTCGGACCGGGCAGGGTTGAAGGTGGCGCCCGGGCCTGGGGATCAGGTGCCGGTGGTGGAGGTGCCGCTCGACATGCATACGCTGCTTGATGCGAACTTCTGGAACGGGATGCTGTATGAAGAGACGTGGGACTGGCAGGCGACGATGATGCAGCCGGTGGGCGGGATGGACCAGATTCCGTATGCGTTCGCCAAGGCGCTGGGGCCGGTGGTCGAGTACAGCTCGCCGGTGACGGGGATCAAGAAGACGGCGTCGGGGGTGCGGGTCAGCTATACGCAAAACGGCGCGGCGAAGCAGATGGAGGCGGCGTTCTGTGTGTGTGCGATGCCATTCTCGATGCTGAAGAAGATTCCAAACGATCTTTCGCCCACGTTTGCGAAGGTGGTGAACGAGGCGACGATGGCGGGCAGCTATAAGGTGGCGTGGGAGAGCCGTCGCTTCTGGGAGCAGGACTACAACATCTACGGAGGGTTGTCGTTTCTGGCGCAGGGGCCCAGCCCGGTGTGGTATCCCAGCTCGCGGCTGATGCATGACACGGGCATCGTGGTTGCGGGGTATACCGATGAGACGACGGACCCGGCCTTCTTGAAGGCGGAGATGGAAGGGAAGTTTGCGATGAGCCGGGCTTCGATCGAGAAGATCCATCCGGGGCACGGCAAGGAATTGACGAATCCGGTGTTCTGCGGATGGAAGCATGTGGAGTGGAACGAGGGCTCGTGGATACGGGCGTATGGCGGCGGGGCGAGCGGGTATGAGGTGGTAATCCAGCCGGACGGACCGATTTATTTTGCCGGAGACACGATCAGCCATATTGTGGGCTGGCAAGAGGGCGCGGCGCTGAGCGCGCGGCGGGCGGTGGGGATGATTTCGGAGAAGGTAAAGGCGAGCAAGGCGTAAGTTTTCAGTTGATAGAGGAGATGCGATGAAGCGAATTTTGATGGCGGCGATGGTGGTGTTCGGGTTGGGCGCGGGGTCGGCTCAGGTGGCGGTAAAGCATATCCAGACGGAGAAATCGCCGATCGCGACGGGGGTTTGGGCGGGCGATACGCTGTATCTGAGCGGACAGCTGGCTTCGCCGATTACCCCGGCGGACGCGGCGAAGGGCGTTGCGGCGGAGTATGGCGACACGAAGGCGCAGTCGGCCAGCGTGTTCGCGAAGATTCAGACGCTGCTGAAGGAGCAGGGTTTGGACATGAAGGATGTCGTGAAGATGACGGTGTTTCTGGGGCCGGACCCGAAGACGGGCAAGCTGGACTTCGCCGGGATGCAGTCGGAGTATGTGAAGTACTTCGGGACGGCCGAGCAGCCGAACAAGGTGGCGCGGAGTGCGTTCCAGGTGGCGGCGCTGGCGGCTCCCTGGGCGCTGGTGGAGATTGAGGTGATCGCGGTGAAAGGCAAGTAGCGATCAGTGGGTGGCCTGCAGCACCATGTTGAAAAGGGTTTTGGCCACTCGTTTGATGTGGCTGAACCCACCCTCTGCGAGGACCTTTGCAAGACGGCTTTCGCCCGCCTGTGCACCCAGTCCTAGCCCGACCTCCTGCGATTTAGAAGCCGGTGTACAGATAAAAGTGGATGCGGAGTAGAACACACGTCCGACGGGGTTCAGGTTCTCTTCGATTTTATCGCTGGCCATGGGCTCAACGATCATCCAGGCACCGTTCTCCGCCAGTGTCGACAACACGTGACGCGCCGCGCCGACCGGATCGCCGAGATCGTGCAGGCAGTCGAAGAAGGTGACCAGATCGTACCCCGAGCCTGGATAGGCTTTCGCGGGAGCCACCTCAAACGTGATTCTGTCGGCCACGCCGGCTGTCTCCGCGGCCTCGCGCGCCTTCTCGATCGAAGGTTCGTGATAGTCGAAGCCTGAAAAGTGGCTGTTTGGGAAGGCCTGCGCCATCAGGATCGTCGACGCGCCGTGTCCACAGCCCACGTCCGCC
>CAXTRY010000121.1:0-5187 GCA_964246805.1 uncultured Acidobacteriaceae bacterium | reverse complement strand
CCGCCGACGGCCAGCTTTTCCTTCACGCCGTCCAGCGCCGGTATCCATTCACTCAGCAGATGCCGCATGTAGCCTGGGCGGAAGAACCGCTCCGTCCCCCGAAATAAACACAGGTCGTGTTCGTGCCAGCCGACACCTTCTCCGGTGCGGAAAGCCTGCAAGATCTTCGGCTCGTCCTTGACCATCGCCACGGCCAGCTCGATCGCGCCGAAAATGTAGAAAGGACCACCTTCCGCACCCAGCGCGGCGGTTTGCTCCTCGGTCATCCGGAACCGATCGGAGGCTGGGTCATACTCGACGAATCCGGAAGCTGCCTGCGCGCAGAGCCATTCTTGCACGTACCGCTCATGCGTGTGGGTCTTCGCGGCAAGTTCGGCGGCGGTGATTAACGCGCCATCGGCCATTGCCTTGTACAGACCTAGCTTCTCGCCGACGATCATGGGGCCGATGCTCATCATCGCTCCGAGATCGCCCACTAACTTACCCATCAGTGCCGTCAATCTATTCGGATCGAGGGCCATGTCGATTCTCCAATCGCGGCCATCGTATCACTGCATAATCGATGCGCAAGATTATTTTGTAAGCTCATGATTGGATAGCTCGCGGTCATGCGTTGACCCCGGTACGGTGTAACTTAGGACTTCGCGGGGAGTCCAACGCGCATCGAAATAATTATCGGAGAGGGAGTACATGGCGAGTGCGGTTGCAGATTTAAACGGCGAGCGAGTAAGAGAGGAATCGGTTGGGGCGCGGCTGGCGTTTTTGTATGAACATCCGCGTTGGTTTGAGCCGTTGTTTGCGGAGTTGGAACGGCGCGGAGTGGCGTTTGAGAAGCTGTATGCCCCGGACCATTTCTATGCCATCGAGGATGGAAACAAGCCGCAATTCAAGGTGCTGTTCAATCGCATGAGCCCGTCGGCGGACCGGCGGGGAAATGGGTCGGGGCTGTACCATACGCTGTCGTGGCTGGGGCACCTGGAGTTGCAGGGGGTGCGGGTGCTGAACGGTGCAAAGGCGTTCCAGTATGAGCTGTCGAAGGCGTTGCAGCACTCGTTGATCCAATCGCTGGGGCTGCGCGGGCTGCCGACACGGGTGATCCATCGAGCGGAGCAGGCGGTGGCGGCGGCGGAGGGGCTGCGATTCCCGGTGGTGGTGAAGCCGAACGTGGGCGGCAGCGGCGCGGGCATCGTGAAGTATGAGACGCCGGAGGCGTTGGCGGCGGCTGTGCGGGCGGGCGAGCTGGCGCTGGGGTACGATTCGATCTCGCTGGTGCAGGAATTCGTTCCGGCGCAGGGTGGATACATTACGCGGGTGGAGACGCTGGGCGGTAGATATCTATATGCGATCCAGGTGCATTTGACGGGGCAGACGTTCGACCTATGCCCGGCCGACATCTGCCAGACGACGCGGGGCGAGGCGCTGGCGGAGGGGCTGAACTCTGCGTGTGTGCTGGACGCGGCAAAGTCCGGGCTGAAGGTGGAGGGGTATACGCCGCCGCCGGAGGTGATCGCGGCGATCGAGCGGATCGTGCAGGCGGCTGGGATCGACGTGGGCGGAATTGAGTATATGGTGGACGACCGGGACGGGGAGATCTACTTCTACGATGTGAACGCGCTGTCGAACTTCGTGGCCGACCCGGTGCGGGTGATCGAGTTCGATCCGTTTGTACGATTGGCGGACTACCTGGAAGCCGAGGTGGCGCGCCTTGGGTAAAGGAATGCGGTTTGGGTACTGGATGCCGGTGTTCGGCGGGTGGCTGCGCAACGTCGAAGACGAGGGCATGGAGGCGAGCTGGGCCTATACGAGCAAGCTGGCGCGTCGTAGCGAGGAGCTGGGCTTCGATCTGTCGTTGATCGCGGAGCTGAACCTGAACGATATCAAGGGCGTGGACGCGCCGAGTCTGGATGCCTGGTCGACGGCGGCGGCGCTGGCAGCGGTCACCTCGACGCTGGAGCTGATGGTGGCGGTGCGGCCGACGTTTCATCAGCCGGCGCTGTTCGCCAAGCAGGCGGCGAATGTGGACCACATATCGGGCGGGCGGCTGGCGCTGAATGTGGTGTCGTCGTGGTGGGAGCAGGAGGCGCGGATGTACGGCGTCGGGTTTGAGCGGCATGACGACCGCTACGGGCGCACGTCGGAGTGGCTGGACGTGGTGAACGGAGCATGGACGGAGCTAGTCTTCGACCATGCGGGGCGGTACTACACGACCGAGGGCACGGTACTGGAGCCGAAGCCGGTGCGGAAGCCGAGGCCGCCGATTTACGCGGGCGGGGAGTCGGAGGCGGCGAAGAACCTGATCGCCGCAAAGTGCGACGCGTATGTGATGCATGGCGACTCGCCGGAGCATGTGGGGGCGAAGATCGCCGATATGCGGGAGCGGCGGGAGCGGTTCGGGCTGCCGCCGATGATGTTCGGCTTGGCGGGGTATGCGTTCACGCGGGAGACGGAGGCCGAGGTAGCGACGGAGTTGGAGCGGATCACCGACGTGAAGCAGAACGCCAAAGGGTTCGCGAACTATCAGCAGTGGCTGGCGGGGACGCAGTTGGAGCGGACGATGTCGATCGAGGAGTACTCGGTGTCGAACCGTGGGCTGCGGTCCGGGCTGACGGGGACACCGGCGCAGGTGCGGGACCGGATTGGCGCGTTCGAGCGTATAGGGGTGGATTTGTTATTGCTTCAATTCAGCCCTCAGACGGAGGAGATGGAGCGATTTAGCGAAACGGTGATGCGGTCAGCCGGCGAAAGCTGATACGTTACGTATTCTGTTCTAAAGGGTTGAGGAGTCGGTCGGCGAGGCGGAATCGGCGGCGTATGGCGGCAGAGGCGGCGAGGATGCCGGTGCTCAGCAGGAGAAGGGTGGGTGGCTCCGGGGTTGGCGCGGTGACAGGAGTAAGCGTTCCAGAGATGGCGTCGTCGGATGGGGCGAAGACCGATGAGACAAAACCGCCGCATGGGCTTGTATCGGAACAGATCACGCCGCCTGTGTAACCGACGAGCGTTGTGACGGGAAGGAGGAGCAATCCCTGGGTGTACCCGTTGTCATAGGCCAAACCGGCTCCTTGATATCCGCCGAGCGTGTAATAGCCGCGCAGGTTCTCGTGTTCCACGATGGCCCTGTTATAGACAGTGAAGTCCACATACGTGAAGCGACCGGCTGTTACGTCGATGCCGACTGTTCCTGTCGCGGTGTAAAGCCCGTAGTAGCCGGGTTGGTAGGTTGCGTTGAAGTTGAAGTCGACGATGGTGTCGGCGTAGGCGAGAAGGGGGAGGGTGAAGACGAAGAAGGAGAGAACGTAGAAGAGTTTGCGCATGAGGGCCTCGCTGGTGCGGGCCAGTGTATGGAATAACGGGAACAAAGTACAAGGGGAATCCTACAGTTGCCGACCTGCTGAGTTGAAAACGCGGATTCCTTTGGGAATGCCAGACAGAAGTGCAACGGCCGATACAAGGACAACGACCTAGAGCAGGCAATCGAACGAGGGAAACTTAGCGGCTGGCGGTGGCGGGTTGCTGGGCGGCAAGCCAGCGGTTGAGGCGGGCTTCGAGGACATTTAGTGGAAGCGCGCCGCCGGAGAGGATTTCGTCGTGGAAGGCCTTGAGGTCGAAACGGGGGCCTAGCTGCTGCTGGGCGCGGGCGCGGAGCTCGCGTATTTTGAGCTGTCCGAGTTTGTAGCTGCAGGCCTGACCGGGGCCGGAGATGTAGCGGTCTGTCTCGGCCTGGATGGTGGGCTCGTCGATGGCGTGGGAGGCGCGCATGTAGTCGACGACCTTGTCGCGGGACCAGCCTTCGTCGTGGATGCCGGTGTCGACGACGAGACGGACGGCGCGGAAGAGTTCGGAGCGAAGGCGTCCGTAGTCGGAGCCGGGGTCCTGGTAGAAGCCGATCTCCTTGCCGAGCTCTTCGGAGTAGAGCGCCCAGCCTTCGGTGTAGGCGGAGTTGCCGCCGTGCTTGCGGAACTCGGGCAGGCCGGTGAGGGACTGCTGGATGGAGATTTGGAGGTGGTGGCCGGGGACGCCTTCGTGGTAGGCCACCGCCTCATCGTTGATGAACGACCGCTTGGTGGGGTCGGAGACGGCGACCGAGACGCGGCCGGGGCGCTTGCCGTCGGGGGTGCCGCCTTGGTAGTGAGTGGCGGCGGCGGCCTGGAAGGGTGGGATGGCCTCGACGGTGACGGCGGTTTTGGGGAGAAGATTGAAGAGCTCGGGGAGGCGAGGCTCCATCTGGGCGATGTATTTGCGGAAGTCTTCGACGATGGCGTCGGCGGAGGCCGGTTTGTATTTGGGGTCGGATTCGATCCTGGCGCGGAAGGAAGCGAGGTCGGGGGAGCCGTTGGCCTTGGCGAGGGCGGCCATCTCGGCGGTGATGCGGTCGACTTCGCCGAGGCCGATGGCGTGGATCTGGGCGGCGGTGAGGTCTGTGGTGGTAAAGCGGCGGAGGGCGGCCTGGTAGCGGCGTTTGCCGCCGCCGAGCGAGTTTACCGAGAGCGTGGTGCGGGTATAGGGGATGTAATCGGTGGTGATGAAGGCGGAGAACTGCTTGTACGCGGGGAAGACTTCGTTCTGGACGGTGGCGGTGATGGCGGCGGAGAGGCGCTGCTTGTCGGCGTCGGAGAAGGAGGCGGGGAACTTCTTAAGGGGGAGGAGATAGGGGTTGGCGGCGAGGACGCCGTCGCACTGGCCGGGAACTTTTTCCGCAATGAAACGGACGGGAACGAGGTGATCTTTGAGGCCGGCGCGGAGGACGTCTTCGGTCTGGAGGAAGACGCGGGGAATCTGGTGGAGGCGAGCGAGGTAGTCTTCGTAGTGCTTGACGGAGTCGAAGGGCATGGAGAGGGGAAGGTCGGCGAGGCCGGTGTGGGGACCGCCGCCGCCGCCGGAGGAGCTGAGGGGCATCTCGTAGTCTTTGAGGTCGTAGTCCTCGACGCGCTGGGCGAGCTGGCGCTCGAAGAGGTCGTGGGAGATAAGGTCTTGCTCGGGGAAGCCGGTCGGTGCGATGGCGCGAATGCGGGCGAGATTGGCCACGTCGAGGTCGTGGTGTTTGGCGATTGCGGCGAGGGAGTCGTCGCCGAGCTGGTCGTTGTAGCGGTAGTCCCCGACGGCGGTGGCGAGGGTGGGATTGAGGCGGAGGGTAGCCTGCAACGACTATTCAAAGGGGCGGTTGGGGGCGGCGCGCCGGGTGGCGGGGTC
>CAXTRY010000120.1:0-7918 GCA_964246805.1 uncultured Acidobacteriaceae bacterium | reverse complement strand
CGGGGACGTCCAGGGTGAATCTTCCCCGATTGTCGGTTTTCGTGCGTGTCGATTCTTGCATGCCCTGGGCGAGGCGGATGAGGGTAACATCGTCTCCGGCGGCTGGCTTGTTGGTGGTCTTGTTGGTGACGGTGCCGGTAATGGAGGCGGCGAGGGCGCAGGGGGCGAGGAGGATGGAAGCGGCGAAGCTGATAAGTCTGTCCATTACCTTACCAGTCTACTGTAGTGGGCGAGTGAGAATGGCGCTCGTAGCCCATTGATGCACTGCATTACAATAACTTTTATGTCGGCACCCACAGAGGCATCGAGTTCCTCGTCCGCAGCGAGACTAAGAACTAGCTCCGCTCACCGCTTGTACCTCCTTTTGAAGAGAGTTAAGGCGAGCGAAGGCGTAATTTTCTACCGTGTATTGCCAAAATCGATGGGGATAGAAGCTCCTGGTGATGAGATTGAATTGGGATTACCATTTGCTGAAGCGATTATTTTAATCGACAAAATGCTCGATGATCTACATCTTTTCCGAACAGCACTTGACGAATACGAGTACCGCGGAACATCGGCCCTGCGGGATGCAATTTCAGGCTATCTAGGCAGCGTAGCAATGGCAAGAGAGCAAATAGTTACGCATACGACAGAACCGCAGAAAACAAGCTTGGCTAATGTTCTAACGGCAGCCAACAGCGTTTTCTTGCTTGCACATAATACTGCGGTTGCGTGGCCCCATATTCAGGCAGGGATAACCATAGCCTTGGACGGCTAGGTTTGTGATGCCCGCGTCTCACGCGAAAGCTCACTTTCCTACTTCAAGCCAATTTCTTGAGGTAAAGTTTGGCGTCCCCGACGGGATTTGAACCCGTGTCATCGCCGTGAAAGGGCGGTGTCCTGGGCCGGGCTAGACGACGGGGACGCTGGAGGGTGACGGCACGTTCGGCGCGCCCTCATCTCTTACGATCCTATCGGCGTTGGGACTTGGTGTCAAAAGAGGTTGCCGTGGCGGAGAGTCCACCTTAGCGACGGTGAAGCTGGCTCTTGGAATTGAAGGTGGGGCACCCCCGGTCCTCAGCGCAGCAAACGCAGATTCCTTCGGGAATGACAACCAGAAAGGCAAAGGCAGAAGCAGGGCTCAGGCGTGGGAGACTGGCGTATGGTTGCGGAGCGACAGTTCAAGTATCTCGATCTGTTGACGACGGCGTTTGTGGTGATGCTGCTGGTGTCGAATCTGCTGGCGCAGAAGATCTGTCGGATTGGGCCGTTCGCGGTGTCGGGCGCGGTGCTGCTGTTCCGGTGCGATCAAGGGCTGATTGCGCGAAGAAAGGCATCGGCGGAATGGGTTGCCTCATCCAAGTGCTGTATCCGTGGAATGGGTTTGCTTTCTTGAGGAGAATGGCGTGATTGTAGTGGGAAAAGGAAGACGCGGCGCGCCCTGGATGGCGGCGTCGATGGCTTTACTGATGTGGGGATGCGCGAAGCCGGCTCAGCCGCCGCAGCAGATGCAGGCGATGCCGGTGAAGGTGTCGGCGGTGTCGCTGACGGAGGTGCCTTCGAGCGATACGTATGTGGCGACGATCAAGAGCCGGCGCAGCTCGACGATGCAGCCGCAGGTGGATGGAAACCTGACGCGCATCCTGGTGAAGTCGGGTGACGTGGTGAAGGCGGGGCAGCTGTTGATGCAGATCGACCCGCTGAAGCAGACGGCGGCGGTACAGTCGCAGCAAGGGACGGAGGCGCAGAAGCAGGCGCTCTACCAGTACAACCAGACGGAGGCGGAGCGGCAGAAGAAGCTGTTCGAGGCTGGGGTGATTTCACGCGACGCCTATGACCAGGCGGTGCAGTCGCTGGGCAACTCAAAGGGCGACTATGAGGCGAACGCCGCGCTGACGAAGACGCAGCAGCAGCAGCTGGCTTACTACCAGATTCGCGCGCCATTCGCGGGAGTGGTGGGTGACATTCCCGTGCATCTCGGGGACTATGTTTCCTCGACGACGGTGCTGACGACGGTCGATGACAGCTCCGGGCTGGAGGCTTATATCTACATCCCCACGGAACGGCTGTCGCTGCTGCGAGCGGGCCTGCCGGTGGATTTGGTGGACGACATGGGCGCGGTGCTGGCGCATTCCACGATCAGCTTCCTTTCGCCGCAGATAGATAACGGGTTGCAGAGCATCCTTGCGAAGGCGGAGATTCCGCGGTCTTCGGAGCGGCTGCGGAACCTGCAGCTGGTGAACGCGCGCATTACGTGGAAGACTTCACCGCAGCCGGTGGTGCCGGTGCTTGCCGTGGTGCGGGTAGGCGGGCAACCGTTTGTATATGTGGCGGCGGCCTCGCCGAAGGGAAACGGCTATGCGGCGCATCAGGTGGCGGTCACGCTGGGCGATACGGTAGGGAACAATTATCCCGTATTGAGCGGATTGAAACCGGGCGACAAGGTGATCTTGTCGGGGATTCAGTTTCTGCAAGAGGGCGCGCCGGTGCAGCCGCTGGGCTAACGGTAAAAGTACGGGGAGCGGTGCGCTCCCGAAAGGTCTGTTTTGGTCGATTTTTTTATACGCCGTCCTATATTCGCCACGGTATGCGCGCTGCTGATTGTGCTGGCCGGAGCGGTTTGCATCCCTACGCTTCCGATCTCGTTGTATCCGCAGCTTGCGCCGCCGCAGGTGGTGGTGACGTGTAATTACATTGGAGCGAACGCACAGGACGTTGAGTCTGCCGTGACGATCATCCTGGAGCAGGCGATCAACGGCGTCGAGGGGATGCGGTATATCAGCTCGACAAGTTCGAACGATGGCACGTCGGCGATCACCGTGACTTTTCAGACGGGGTACGACCTTTCGATCGCCGCGGTGGATGTGCAGAATCGCGTGGCGACGGCGCAGGGGCGGCTGCCGGCGGTGGTGAACAATACCGGTATCAGCATTACAAAGGCGAACAGCAACTTCGTGCTGGCCGCCGGCTTTGTCTCCCCGGATCACAGCCTGTCCGAGGCGTTCATCTCGAACTATCTGGATGTATATGTGTCGGACGCGTTGAAGCGCGTTCCGGGCGTGGGCGCGGTGGTGATCTTCGGCGAACGCAAGTATGCGATGCGGGTGTGGCTCGACCCCGAGAAGCTGGCGGCGCGGCAGCTGACGGCGCTCGATGTGACCAATGCGCTGAGCGAGCAGAACGTGGAGGTGGCCGCCGGACAGCTTGGCCTGCCGCCGAACGATGGCAAGCAGAGCTTCCAGATGGCGGTGCGCGTGACGGGGCGGCTTACGGACCCGAGGCAGTTTGAGAACGTCATCGTGAAGAACAGCGCGACCGCGAACGGGTTGGTGCTGTTGAAAGATATCGGCCGCGCGGAGATCGGCGCGGAGAACTACAACACGGACTTGAAGTTTTCAGGCGGAGACGCGGTGGGCGTCGGTGTGCAACAGCTCTCGAACGCGAACGCGCTGGATGTCGATAAGCAGTGCCGCGCGGTGTTGAAAGAGCTTGAGAAGTCGTTTCCGCCGGGGCTGGCGTACATTATCGCGGTCGATACGACGACGGTGGTGAGCGACTCGATTCGAGAGGTGGAGGTGACGATCGCCGAGGCGATCGCGATCGTCATTGTCGTGATCTTCCTCTTTTTGCAGGATTGGCGCGCGACGATCATTCCGGCGGTGACGATCCCCGTCTCCTTGATCGGCACCTTTGCGTTTATCAAGGTGTTTGGATTTTCGATTAATTCATTGACGCTGTTCGGCATCACGCTGGCGACGGGGCTGGTGGTCGATGACGCGATCGTCGTGATTGAAAACGTGCAGCGCAACCTTGAGAATCTAGTCCACAAGCGAAGGGATGAGGGCCGGCAGGGCGAGGCGATCGACGCGCACGAGGCTACCTCGGTGGCGATGGCCGAGGTGACGAGCGCGGTCATCGCGACGTCGCTTGTGTTGATTTCCGTATTCGTGCCGGTGAGCTTTTTCCCGGGTACGACGGGTATTTTGTATAAGCAGTTCTCGCTGACGATCGCGTTCTCGATTGCGATCTCGGCGTTCAACGCCTTGACGCTGTCCCCAGCGCTGGCGGCAATTTTGTTGCGGCCGGAGACGCACCACGGCGGGCTGCTGGGATTGATCGATCGTTTTATCAAATGGATCATCAGTCTTTACGCGGTGTTCGTAACGTGGGTCGTGAAGCTGCGCTATGTGGTGGCGCTGGTGTTCGTGGGCGCGCTGGCGGCGACGGTGTACATCTACAACAAGGTGCCGACGGCGTTTGTACCGTCGGAGGACCAGAGCTATTTTCTGATTATTGTGCAGACGCCGCCGGGCGCGTCGCTGGCGTATACGTCGGAGTTCGCGGACCGCGGCGCGGCGCTGGTGCGGCAGGATAACGATGTGTTCGGGACATTTTCGGTGATGGGCTTTTCGCTGGCCGGGGGAAGCTCGCCGAACTCGGGGCTGATCTTCGCGCCGCTGAAGCCGATCGACGACCGGACAAAGCTGGGGCCGGGCCACTCGGCGCGCGAGATCGTGGCGAGGATCGGACCCAAGCTGTTCGGCGTTCCGGGCGGCATCCTGTTCGCCGCGGAGCCACCGGCGATTGCGGGTATCGGCACGGTGGGAGGCTTTCAGTTCGAGCTGCTGGACGCGGGGCGCAATACGTTTGGGGATATCGACCGCGTGGCGCATACGATCGTGGGAGCGTCGCGCAATCCATCTTCGGGATTGACGGCGCTGAATACGACCTTCACCTCGAACGATCCGCAGCTGCAGATCGCGATCGACCGGCAGAAGGCGAAGGCGATCGGCATCCCGCTGTCGCAGATTACGGCGGCCATGTCGACGTTCATGGGATCGTCGTATGTCAACGACTTCGACTTCAACAATCGCTCCTATCGCGTCTACGTTCAGGCGGATACACAATACCGGCGCAACCAAAAGGATTTGCAGCAGTATTACGTTCGTTCAAACACGAACCAGATGGTGCCGCTCGACAATCTGGTCGCGGTTCGCGAGACCTCCGGACCGCAAGTGGTTTACCACTACAATCTGTTCCGGTCGGCGGAGATCGATGGATCGCCTGGGCCGGGGTTGAGTTCGGGGCAGGGTCTGGCGAACATGCAAGCGCTCTTCGACAAGACCAAGCTGCAGGGCATGACGTTCGCCTGGACCGGCATCGCGCTTGAGGAGATTGAGTCAAGCGGAAAGGCGATTGTCATCTTTGGTCTGGGATTGCTGGTGGTCTACCTGGCGTTGAGCGCGCAGTATGAGAGCTTCGCGCTGCCGTTCATCATCCTGCTGGCGGTGCCGATGGCAATCCTTGGGGCGCTTGCGCTGGTGAGCGCGCGCGGGCTGGTGGATGACGTCTATGTGCAGATTGGTTTGGTGATGCTCATCGGGCTTTCTGCGAAGAACTCGATTCTGATCGTGGAGTTCGCAGAGCAACAGCTGGAGCAAGGCAAGAGCATCATCGACGCGGCGATCATCGCGTCGGAGCTGCGGTTGCGACCCATCCTAATGACGTCTATCGCGTTCATCCTTGGCGTGATGCCGCTATATCTGGCGACAGGCGCGGGCGCGTATGGGCGGCATTCCGTGGGAACGGCGGTGGTGGGCGGCATGGTGTTGTCTACCTTCCTGAACCTGGTATTTATCCCGGTGTTGTATGTAATCTTCAAGACGATTCTGGGAGCGCTCTCGGGTAAGAAGCCGGTGCGCACGGCTTAGAAAGACGCGTGCTTACGGTAGCGACGGCTCGGACCGGCGCGTTCCGGTGCGGGAAGTATGCAGCAAATTGGATAATCATTCGTATTGACGCGAGTTAGGTGGACTGCGAAGCTCGGAGATGAGGTCGCCTCGGGATGAGTACGTCTTTGATTACAGATGCTGTGCCTGTATTGCCCACGGTGGTGACGGCTGTGACGAAGCCAACTCTGCTGATGTGCGCGCCTACGCTGTACGAGGTGGATTATGTCATCAATCCGTGGATGGCGGGGAACGTCCACGCGGCGTCGCGGGAGCGGGCGATGGCGCAGTGGCAACGGCTTTATGAGGCGCTCCGCGAAATCGCCGAGGTGAAGCTGGTAGAGCCGCGGGCGGGCTCGCCGGACATGGTGTTTACGGCAAACGCCGGACTGGAGCGGGATGGGGTCGTGGTGCTCAGCAGCTTTTTCCATGCGGAGCGGCAGGGCGAGGAGCCGCACTTCCGGAAGTGGTTTACGGACGCGGGGTATACCGTAGTGGAGCTGCCGCGCGAAGTGGCGTTTGAGGGCGAAGGGGACGCGCTCTTTTCGTCCGATGGCGACCGGCTATGGGTGGGGTATGGGCCGCGCACGGCATTGGAAAGCCACGATCGTTTACGGGCTTTATGGCCTGTCGAGGTGGTGTCGCTCAGGTTGGTCGATCCACGTTTCTACCATTTGGATACGTGCTTTGCGCCGTTGGCGGGAGGATATGCGATGTACTATCCGGGGGCGTTCGACATGGCGTCGCTAGCGTCGATAGAGGCGTTTTATCCTTTAGAAAAGCGGATCGCGGTCAGCGAGGAAGATGCGACGCGTTTTGCCTGCAACGCGGTGACGATAGGCGAAACGATCGTATCCAACCGCATCAGCGGGAGACTGGCGGAGCGGTTAGCGGCGGAGGGCTTTACGGTCATGCAGGTCGATTTGAGCGAGTTTTTGAAGGCGGGTGGAGCGGCGAAGTGTCTGGTGATGAAGCTGGGCTGAAGAGACGATCGTTCAGGCGAAGCGGAGGCTGACGTTGCCGGCACGGGCGAAGTGGATATCGACGCTGGACTCATTAAATGCTTGGAGGTTGCCGGTCCAGCTGCCGGTGGTGATCCATTGACCGGCCTTGAGTCCGCCGGTGCGGGTGGCGCCTTCGTTGGCGAGCCAAGGAAGGAGGCGAAGGAAATCGCCGGAGGTGTTGGAGCCTTTGCGTTCGACGCGGAGAATGCCGTCGATAGCCAGGGTAACGGTTTCGCTTGTGAAGTCGATGGCGTGCCAAGCGGCGATGGCTGGCCCGTAGACGAAACCGCCGTGCATCTGTAGGTCGGCGATCATGCTGAGGCGGTTGGCGGCGACAGGATCGATGAGGCCGCTTTCGAGGACTTCGATGGCGGGGTGGCAACTGATGATGGCGCTGACCACCTCGGCGCGGGTATAGGGGGTGGAGCGCGGAGGCAGGTCGTGGCCGAGAAGGAAAGCGATTTCGGCTTCAAGGCCGCGATAGCGATGAGTAGGGCCGCCGAGGATTGCGCCGGAAGGGCTGATCCAGGCGGCGGGCATGGGAGCGAAGAGTGGCTCGGCGTCCGGCGTGGGCGCGCCTATCTTCCAGCCGCCGATGGCTCCGTAGGCCTGGGCGAGCATGTCCTGTACGGCGTAGGCCTCGGTCTGGTTGACGGGGATGAGCTCGGCGGGCAGATCGCGCATGGGGATGGCGGTGCGGCGGGCGTCGAGGAGCAGATTGGCGGCTTCGAGGAGGATGGCTTCGCGGGGACCGGTCATGGGATTAGTGTGCCTGAAAGCCGGGGTTTTTGGCGAGGCTGAGGAGGTTGGCGAGCAGGCGGTAGGCTCCGGGAACGCCTTCGGGGAGCTGGCGGTAGAGGGCGAGGGCGCAGTAGATATAGGCCCCCTTGCCGGTGCGGGCGAGGAGGAGGCCGCCTTGCTGGGGGTCTTGTCCCACGTCGTTGGTTTCGAGCAGGGGCTGGTATTGCGGGGACCAGGTGGCGGCGAAGCCATGGCCGCGCTCGGCGACCCAGCCGTCGAAGTCGGCGGGGGTGATGCGGTTGGGCCAGGTGAAGAGCGGGGCTTCGGGTTGGAGGAGGGTGACGGGCTGGGCCTCCTCGACGACGTTGTGGGCGGGGTCGCCGGGGACGGAGATGGGGAAGGGGGCCTCGGCGTCGCCGTAGCGTGCGGTGTTGTATTGGAGGATGACGACGCCGCCTTGTT
>CAXTRY010000119.1:0-7985 GCA_964246805.1 uncultured Acidobacteriaceae bacterium | reverse complement strand
GCGTCGTAGAAGGTCTTGTCGGCGGTGTGGGAGATGTCGACCATCATGCCGAGGCGGTTCATCTCGCGGACGACGTCTTTGCCGAAGGGGGTGAGGCCGTTGTGGTGGGCGATTTTGGGGTCGTCGATGTCGCCCTGGGAGTCGGCCCAGGAGTTGGTGTTGAAATGGGTGAGAGTCATGTAGCGGACGCCAAGGGCGTAGAAATCGCGCAGGGGTCGGAGGGAGTCTTCGATGGCGTGGCCGCCCTCGATGCCCATGAGCGCGGCGATCTTGTGCTGTTTGTGGGCGCGGAGGATGTCGTCGGCCGTGGTCGCGAGAACGAATTCGTTGGGGTGGGCGGCGACGATGTCGGTGCGGACGGTGTCGATCATGGCGAGGGCGCGGTTGGCGGCGTGATTGCCCGTGACGTACTCGGCCCCGACGTAGACGGCGAAGAACTCCGCGCCGAGGAAGCCTTTCATGCGGGGGAGGTCGGTCTGGCCGGATTTGTTGGGCTTGGCGATGTCGTAGCCGGCGACGGTTTTGGAGGTGATGTCGTCGTGGGTGTCGATGAGGATGGCGTCGCGGGTGATGCGGGCGACTTCAGCCTCTAATTTAGAGGCGCTGACGGGCTTGGCGAGGGGGGATTGGGCGACTGCGGTCGATGCAAGGATGATGGCGGCGAGGGTGCGGATGGTCGGGACGGGTAAGGGCACTCGTGGGTCCTTTCTGGTGCGAGAGGGATGTTGTCACTGTATAGGGTGGAATGCGGCGGCCGGGTAAATGTTTGCGAGTGGGCGGGGGAGAGCCGTTACACTAGAGGCGATGCTCCTTGCCGCGATTATTTCGAAGCCGCAAAAGCCGGAACTGGCGGGGATTCTGCCGGAGCTGGTGGGATGGCTGGAGGCACATGGGTATGGGTATGTGCTGGATGTGGAGAGCGCGTGCTATCTGGGCGGGGCGGCGGAGGGGATTGAACGACGGGAGTTGCCGGGGCACCATCCGAACCTGGTGATTGTGTTTGGGGGGGATGGGACGCTGCTGGCGGCGGCGCGGGCGTTTGCGCGGACGGAGACGCCGATCTTATCCGTGAATTTAGGGTCGCTGGGATTTTTGACGGAGACGCCGCTGGGGGAGATTTACACCACGCTGGAGGCCTGGTGCGGAAATCGGGCGGCGATCGACCAGCGGAGCATGATGCGGACGGAGCTTCTGCGCGAGGGGCGGGTGAAGCAGGAGTGGGACGCGCTGAATGACGTAGTAGTGGCGAAGGGCACGATCGCGCGGATGGCGGACTTTCGGGTGGAGATCGACGATCAATTCGTGGCGACGTTCCGGGCGGACGGGATCATCGTGTCGACGCCCACTGGATCGACGGCGTACAACCTGGCGGCGGCGGGGCCGATCATGATGCCGAGCGTGAATGCAATGGTGGTGACGCCGATCTGCCCGCATCTGTTGACGATTCGACCGATCGTGGTGCCGGGCGAGTCGACGATCGCGGTGCACGTGGTGGGGGTGCCGAACGAGACCTATCTGACGGTGGATGGGCAGGAGGCGGTGGAGCTATATCTGGGGGACCATATCCGGTGTCACCGGTCGGCGTATAGTGTGCAGTTGTTGCGGCATCAGCCGAATGGATTGTTCAATGTGCTGCGGTCGAAGTTGAAGTGGGGGGAGCGGTAGGGTTGTAATGAGGTGGAGGGTATGACGGTTGAGATTCCGGAGTGGCTTGAGGGAGCGTTGAAGGCACTAGCGCAGATGCGGGGACTTTCGGCGGAAAGCTTGTAAGGATATTCTGGAGCGCGATCTTGGGACGTCGCATGAAGCTTCGGTGATTTCGTTCAAGACAAGCCGGGGAATGCTCTCTCGTCTTGGGCCGGCTCAGTCGGCGGAAGAGATCGAGAATCGCAAGGATGTATTCCGGGGTTTCGGTGAGAACTTCTGATGATTGTCGCCGTTGCAGATACAGGTCTTTGGTTCTGCCGATGAGCCGATAGAAAGACGATCTGACAGCTGCCTCTTAGCGTAGCGAAATAAAACCTCAGTGTAGCTGCCCAGCTCCGCCGCTTCGATGGACGCGGCAGTGGCGGACGCGTGGATCTGAACCCGCGACCACTTTGACGTACCGGTCGACACAACTAGAGCGATCTTTCTAGAGGAAAGGTTTTGTTGATAGCGGATTCTTCGATCTGTTGTGAGCAGCAGATCGAACGCGGCTTCTTCGGCTGCTTCGAGCAACTCCCCATTGGCGAGGCGGTCCCACCCCATCTGCAATGCCGTGGACAGCGTGGCCGGATAGTAGGCGTATGAGTCCGCGTGGAGTTCCGTGATCAAACAGGATGAGCATCGAAGGCGATGGCCGATTGTAGCGGAAGAGGACGGTGCAGGCTTTGCGCGACGAACACGAGTACGGCTTGTATCTGTTCGCGACTCACGTCGAACTGCTCCATCACTTCGTCGATGCTGAGGTCTTCGAGGTTCTCGATGACTGTAGCCACGGGGAGTCGGGTGTCGCGGGAGACCCATGCGCCGCCAACCTTGCCAACAGTGCTTTCGACGGCGGGACAGTCAGACCAATCGAGGATGCCGTGGCGCGCGTGGTGTTCCATGGCTTTATAGTGCTCCTATTCGGGGGTGAGGTTTAGCAGCTTCTACCCACCTTGGCGACAATGAAACTGTCGCTAAGGTGGGACAGTTGGCTGACGGCAAGGAGCTATTTCGTTGCAGGTTGAAAGGTGCCAATCACCTGATGCTTCAAGGGAATTAGACCAAGCTGTTTGCCCATAAGTCTGTCGAGCAGGCGCTTCGGAAGGAGCATGGGAACGGTCCAGTTCTGGAACTTCTGCTTGACGACGGCATAACGGACTTTGGGTTTGCTGACCGTCAAGGCGGTATGCACTGCCTCACCGACGACCTCAGGTGCGAGTCCTTTTCGGCCCTCAGTAATGAAGAACTTCCGAAAGCGATCAAGGCTCTCGGCGTAGCGGGTGTGGGCGTACCTCTTCAGGTCTTCTGCGCCAGCTTTGTCGAGGATGGGCGTGTTCACGTAGCCCGGAGCTATAAGCACGACGTCAATGCCAAAGAGCAGCAACTCACGCCGAAGCGACTCGGACATTCCTTCAAGGCCATGCTTGGAGGCGGCATACGCACCGATAAAGGGTGCTCCCAGCTTGCCTCCGACAGAGCTGATATTAAGGATGCGTCCGGGGCCGCCTTGTCGGTCTAGATCGGTGCCCAACAATCCGGCGAAAGCCTGCGTGACGAGTAAGGGCGCGATCAGGTTGATCTCAAGCTGGTGCCGAAAGTCGTAAAGTGGCGCGTATAGCAATGGGCCCAGCATGGACATACCAGCATTGTTGACGAGGCCCGCGAGGTTTGATGACCCGAGCGCTTCGCGGACCTGCCCCGCGGCATGGGTCACAGCTGCCTGATCGGTGACATCCACCAGAAGCGGGGTAAAAGCGGCCCCGAACTCGGTCTGGAGCCGGTCTGCGTCGGCCTGTTTGCGGACGGTTCCAAAGACGGTAAACCCCTTCCTGATCAAAACGCTGGTTATCCCGTGGCCAATTCCTGTGGATACTCCTGTGACTACAACGGATTTACCTGTCATCTGTTTCTCCTTGTTATGGATGCGCCGCTTTCGATACGGCGTACATCTTCAATATGGACAGCGTACACTTATGCGAAGCCCCGCGTCAAGATGTACAGTGTATCTATATGCCGTTTCCATCCAAAACCGACCGGCATACCATCCTGGCTACGGCCATGGAGCAGGTTGCGCGGGATGGACTAAACAAGCTAGCGATCCGGAGCCTGGCTGCCGCACTGAACTTGGCTCCAAACGCCTTGTACCGGTATTTTGCTAATCTAGCTGCGCTACAGGCCGCGCTTGCCGAAGAAGGAACGATCCGTCTCTTAGGGGTGCTCAAGCGAGCAGCTGGCAAGAAACCCCCAGAGAAAGCAGTTCGCAGCATCGCACAGGCTTACCTGCGGTTTGCCCGGGAACAGCCCCAGGTGTTTGCGCTTACCCTGATGCCGACGATCGATGCGGACGGTACAGACGCGGCGCATACGCAATCTTGGCAATTTGTGTTGGGTCATGTGGCAAGTTTGTATGGAGAGGTGCGAGCACCAGAGGCAGCGGTCGTGCTTTGGGCCTTCTTGCACGGGATGACGGTGCTTGAGGCGGCGCGCGTCTTTGGGGAACGGAAGCCGGTGAGCAGCTTCGAATTCGGCCTCGATCTGTGGATCAGGGCCGCTTCTAGCGACGCAGCGTAACCACTGGTCCGGTGACAGGGTGGCAGAAGACCTTGCCATGATTCAAGGCGATGCGGCGCTGGGCGAGGGCGGCCATTTCAGGGTCGTGGGTGACCATGACGATGGTGTGGCCGTTGCGGTGGAGGTCGCGGAGGAGATCTTGGACGATACGTTGGTTGGCGGCGTCTAGGTTTCCCGTCGGTTCATCTGCTAACAAGATGGGTGGATTGTTGATGAGGGCGCGGGCGATGCAGACGCGCTGCTGTTCGCCGCCGGAGAGCTCGCTGGGGAGGTGGCCGATGCGGTGGGCGAGGCCGACGCGGGTGAGGGCGGCGCGGGCTTCGGCTTCGTCGGTCATGGAGTGGAAGTACTGGGCGAGCATGACGTTTTCGACGGCCGAGAGATAGGGGATGAGGTGGAACTGCTGGAAGATGAAGCCGATCTTGTCGGCGCGGAAGCGGTCGAGCTCGGCGGAGGACATGGCGGCGGTGTCGGCGTTGTCGATGCGGAGGGCACCGGCAGAAGGGCGGTCGAGGCAGCCGAGGAGGTTGACGAGGGTGGATTTGCCGGAGCCGGAGGGGCCGGTGATGGCGACCCACTCGCCGGCGACGATGGAAAAGGTGGCGTCGTCGAGGGCGCGGACGGTGTTGCCGTGGGAGCTGTACTCGCGGGTGACGTGGGCGAGATCGATGACGGCGCACTCGGCGCGGGTCTGACCGGTGGTCCAGTCGGATTTGGTGGTGATTACTTCCGCCATGGGGATGGTTGCTCCGTGTTGGATGCGGTTTGGAGTTGGGCGACTCGGGCGTAGGCTTTTGCCAAGAGCTTCGCTTCTCCGGCTGGACCTCGATAAGGCGCGGCGCGGAAGTTCGCGTTGGTGGGACGGCAGGGATGGCTGGTGGTGATGCAAATTAGTGGGCGATTATTTGGGGTGAACTCGGCAAGGGGAAGCTGGTTGATGTGCTCCCACTTATGGCCTCGCCAGGGAGTTAAGTAGTTTGGCCAGACGTGACTTAAGAAGGCGGCGGGGCCTGTCCCTAGAGCGATGAGGAGCGTTGGTTGGACCTTAGTAAAGGTAAGCAAGAAGTAAGCGATGCAGGATTGCAGGACTTCTTGATCGCGGAGCCAGGGATGTATGACGGAGACGTTGCTTGCGCCTTGGTGGAGGAAGGGCCAGGCATTGGTGAAGAAGCTGTCTCTAAGCTGCTCGAGGGTGAAGCGTTTTTTTAGGTTGCGCCAGCTTACGCTGGTGTTGAGGAAAGTCTTGTCACCGGGGCAGACTAGATTGTTGTTTGAATCGCAGAACTTATCTTGGCCGCCGAAGTTTGAACCTAAGACAAGGGTGCGACCGTAAGGGAAATAGGCGGCGTCTTCGCCTTCGAATAAGCCATTGCCACCGGGAAAAAAGGCTCGTTGCATGAGGGGCTTGCCTGTCATGCTGACTAAGTTGGTGTTGCCTGTACTTAGCGAGGTAAGGGACCCTCTTAGTTCGTTGACTATCTCGAACTTACTTGTTTTATCGGGAGATAGGCGCATTATTCCCCCTTGAGTAGAGCGGCGGGTTGGAGGCTGCGGAGGGCGCGGGCGGGGAAGAGGGCGGCACACGTGGCGATAAGGAGGTTAAGCGCGAGGACAAGGGGGAGAACGGAGAGGCGCGGGAGTGTGGCGGTGTGGAAGTTGGCCTCCGAGATGGCGAGGGCGGCGGCGGAGCCGAGGCTGTAACCGGCGAACACACCGGCGAGGGCAAGGACGAGTGCTTCCAGCAAAAAGAGGAGGAGGAGCTGGAGCTGGGTGCCGCCCAGGGCTTTCATCAGGGCGAAGTCGCGGCGGCGTTCGAGGACGCTGGCGGAGAGGGTGGCGAGGACGGAGACGGCGACGGTGAGGGCGATGAGGAGGACCGCCGCGTACATGAGTGCATGGGTGCGGTCGACGATGCGGGATTCGCCTTCGACGAGCTGGCGGACGGGCGCGACCTGGGCAGTGGGGAAGGCGGCGCGTAGGCGGGTGAGAGCGGCATTGACGTTGGTCGCGCCGCCGGGGATTTGCAGTTCGAGGACGGTGGCTTGGGTGTTCGTCCAATCGCTGAAGGTGCTCAAGGGAATATAGATGCGGCTGTCTTCGTCGCCGCCGGTTTTGAGCGTGGCGGTGGTGGCGAGGGTGAGGGGTTTGCCGGCGAAGGTGAGGGTGAGGGGGTGAGCTTCTGAATCATTTGCGGCGATGAAGTTAGTAGCTTTCTGGCCTATGAGGGAGATCTGGGTGTCGGGAGAGGAGGTTTGCCACCACGTGTTGAGGCGACGGGCGTCGGGTAGGTCGGTGCCGGCGACGACGACGGGAGTGTTGCGGTCGGTAGTGGCGACGGCATAGGCAAAAGGGGCGAGGAGGGCGTCGGCACCGGCGGCTTGCTGCGCAGTAGCCTGGGCATTTGGCGGAAGCGGCGAGGCGGTAACGATGACGTTTGCACCAAAGGAGCGGAACTCATGGTGGAGCTTGGCGTCGAGGTCGGCGTAGAGGGTGAGCAGCGCGGTGACGACGGCAGCGGAGACGGAGAGGGCGACAAGTGCGGAGAGTGAGCGGGCCCGGCGGTGAAGGAGGGAGCGGCGGAGGATCAAAGAGAAAGACAGGACGCTCATGCGTCGGCCCGGAGGACAGCGGCGGGGTCCCTGTTGAGGGCGGCGCGTATGGAAGGCGTTGAACCGGCGAGGGCGACGAGCAGGGCGATGCCGAGGGTGATGGGGAGCAGCGTAGGGTTGAGGAGGTGGCCGGTGGGGTCTCCCGCGAAGATGCGGGCACCGAGCCAAGCGGCCAAGCCCGAGCCGAGCAGGTAGCCGAGGGTGCCAAAGCCGAGCGCGAGGAGGCCGGTCTCGGCGTAGAAGAGCCCGGCGATGGCGGCGCGGGATGCCCCGAGCGAGCGCATCAGGCCGATCTCGTTGCGGCGCTCGAGCACGGCGGTGGCCATGGCGGCGGAGACGGCGAATCCGGCCGCGAGCAGGGCGGCGGCCGAGATGAGCCACATCAGCCCGGAGATGCGGGTGAGGACGGTGCCCTCGGTCTGCTCGACCCGGCGGACCTGCTGGGCGTCGGCTCCGGGGATGGCCTCGCGGATGCTGGCGGCGATGGAGTTGGCGTAGGGGCGGCAGTACCAGATCTCGCGCTGCTTGGCGGGGAGGGTGTCGGGGTCGACGCGGGCGAAGGCGTCTTCGGGTTTGGTGCGGGCGGAGACTTCGACGCGGGAGACGGCATCGGGCTGGTTGGAAATCGTTTGGGCTAGGTTGAGGGGTAAGAAAACCTCATTTTCGTAAGCATCGCCTGTAGAAAAGACACCGACTATACGGACTTCTTGACCGTTGATCGTCAACGGATTTAAGGTGCTTAGTTGTAAGCTATCTTCCAGCTTCGATCCAATAGCTATTTCGTTCGATGAGTTATCCGAAGGCCACCGTCCTTCGACCTTCCACCAGGCATGTAATGCGGTTGCTCCGGTCGGTCTAAACCAAAGGCCAACTGCGCTGACCTTCGCTGTTTGACGCATCGCTCCTACTAAGTCTTGCCGTTGATCGACGATGATTTGAAGGGGCAATTCAGGGCTAACCCCCGTGATGTTGTTGGCCCAGAAGATGGTCTTGAGTTTAGCCAGGTCGGACTCGTGAAGGTAGGCTCCGCCAGTGGCGGGCTTGATGTCGACGCCGCCGAGGTTGACGGCGAGCTGGTCGGCTTTGGGGGTGATGACGATGTTTGCGCCGTAGACG
>CAXTRY010000118.1:0-8001 GCA_964246805.1 uncultured Acidobacteriaceae bacterium | reverse complement strand
CCCTCCAGCCCCACGCCCGCCGCTTCGCCGGTTACCCCACCCGGCGGCGTCTTTCTGTCCGACGACGCGGGCGAAACCTGGCACCGCGTCAACGCCGAGACCCGCCTCTGGGGCCGCGGCTGGTACTTCGAGCAAATTGCCGTCGATCCCGCCGATCCCGACAAAGCCTACGTCATCAACACCGCGACCTATATGACCAAGGACGCCGGTAAAACCTTCCTCCCCGTCAAGGGCGCGCCCGGCGGCGACGACTATCACCAGCTCTGGATCAACCCCCGCGACGGCAACCGCATGGTCCTCTCGAGCGACCAGGGCACCGTCGTCTCGGTCGACGGCGCGAAGACCTGGAGCACCTGGTATAACCAACCCACCGCCGAGCTTTACCGCCTCTCCGCCGACAACCGTTTCCCCTTCTGGCTCTACGGTCCGCAGCAGGACTCCGGTGCCGTCGGTGTCAGCACCTGGGCGCGCGAAGGCGTCCTCTCCTTCCGAAACTGGGAGCCGCTCTGCGAAGCCGGCGAGAGCGCCGTCGTCATCCCCGACCCGAAAGACGGTAACATCCTCTACGGCAACGGCGTCGATCGCTGCGATCAGGCCCTCAACATCGCAGCCCCGCTTGGCGGCAAGCTCCCCGCGCCCAACCCCGCCGACCCCGGCCGCCGCACCTGGACCCTTCCCGAGATCTTCTCCCACGCCGATGAAGCCCTCTACTACGCCAACCAGTACATCATGCGCTCGCGCGATCGCGGCAAGACCTGGGACAAGATCAGCCCCGACCTCTCCCGCGTCCACCCCGAGCTGCCGAAGACCCTGGACCCCGTCACCGCCACCGACATAGACCAGAAGATGACCGACCGCTTCGGCGTCGTCTACAGCCTTTCGCCCTCGCCGCTCGACGCCAAACTCCTTTGGGCCGGCACCGATGACGGCCTCCTCTGGCTCTCGAAAGACGACGGCGCGCATTGGGACGACCTCACCCCCAGGCAGATGACCGCCTGGAGCAAAGTCTCCTCGCTCGACGCCGGCCACTTCGACCCTCTCACCGCCTATGCCTCGATCGACCGCCACCGTCTTGGTGACGACCAGCCCTACATCCTCCGCACCCACGACGGCGGCCATACCTGGGCCAACATCGCCGCCGGCATCCCCACCGGAGCCTACGTGAACGCCGTCCGCGAAGACCCTAAAGCCCGCGGCCTCCTCTATGCCGCCACCGAGCTCCGCGTCTACGTCTCCTTTGACGACGGCGCGCACTGGCAGCCCCTCCAGAACAACATGCCCGTCGTCTCCATCCGCGATCTCCTCGTGCACGGCGACGATCTCGCCATCGCCACCCACGGCCGCGGCTTCTGGGTCATGGACCAGATGGCCGCCCTCCGCGAACTCGCTGTTCATGGCTCCACCATCGCCTCCGCCTCCGCCCACCTCTTCCAGCCCGGCGACTCCATGGCCGTCCGTGCCGGCAGCATGAACGGTACCCCGCTCCCCCATGAAGAGCCGCAGGAGCTGAACCCGCCCGCCGGGGTCCTCGCCTACTACTGGCTTAAATCCGCTCCCGCTACCCCGCTCAAACTTGAACTTATCGACAGCCAGGGCACCGTCCGCGCCTGCGCCGCCAGCGACACCCCCGTCAAACCCGTCGACACCGAAGCCATCGACGTCCAGGCCATCTGGCGTCAACCCGCGGTTCCGCCCGCCGCTACCCCCGGGATGCACCGGGTTGCCCTCGCGCCGCCCGCCGCCGGGCGTGGATTTGGCCGTACCCCCGCCGCGCCGCCAGTGCAGGATGCCTGCACCCCCGCCGCGCAGCCGACGGTTACGCCGGGCACACCTACCGGCAACCGGCAACCCCGTCCCGCCGCGCCTACCAGTCTCCAGCCCGGCGACTATACCGTCCGCCTTACCGTTGAGGGCAAAACCTACACTCAGCCCGTTACCGTCAAGCCGGACCCACGCGGCCTGCCACCCACTCAACCCGCCGATGAAGCCGTCGGCCGCTCCTGATCCATGGGCACCCCACCCTTGCGACAGTCTCATCGTCGTTGAGGTGGAGTCATGCCGTCCGTCTGTCTCTGCTGGACGCCGCACCCCGCGATGGGTAACGTAGGTGCCATGTACAAATGCCTCCTCGCGCTGCTGCTCGCCGCGTCAGCTACCTTCAGCCAGGCCCAGGCTGCGGCCCCTAGCCTTGACCCGACTCTCGCCTTCACCCCGCCCATGGGCTGGAACAGCTGGGACTCCTACGGCCTCACCATCACCGAGACGCAGTTCGCCGGCAACGTGGATATTCTCGCCGCCAGGCTCAAGCCCTTCGGCTGGCGCTACGCCGTCATCGACGAAGGCTGGTACCTCGGGAACCCCGAGGCCGCCGCCAAACCCGAGACCCTCCACTACACCTTCAACGCCCTCGGTCAGTACGACCCAGCCCCCAACCGCTTCCCCTCCGCCGCCAACGGAGCCGGCCTCAAACCCATCGCCGATCGCGTCCACGCCAAAGGCCTGCTCTTCGGCCTGCACGTCATTCGCGGTATCCCCAAACAAACTGTCTCCGCCAACACCGTCATCGGTAACGTCTTCCATGCGACAGAAGCCGCCGACCAAACCGACACCTGCCCCTGGAACCCCGATAATTTCGGCGTCCGCGACAACCCCGCCGGGCAGGCTTGGTACGACGCTCTTATCGGCCAGTACGCCTCCTGGGGCGTCGACTATCTCAAAGTGGACTGCATCGCCGCTCACCCCTACAAGGCCGCCGAGATCGCCATGATCCATCGCGCTATCCTCAAATCCGGCCGCCCCATCGTCCTCAGCCTTTCCCCGGGTCCTACCGCTCTCGCAAACGCGGCTGAAGTAGCAGCAAATGCCCAGTTATGGCGCATCTCCGACGACGTATGGGATATCTGGAGCCGCGACACCGGCCAATCCGAGTTTCCCCGCGCCGTCAAAGCCCAGTTCGCCACCATCGCCGCATGGCAGCCCTACGCCGGCACCGGTAGCTGGCCCGACGCCGATATGCTCCCTCTCGGCGAACTTCGCCCCGCACCCGGCTACGGCAGCCCACGCTCCACCCGCCTTACCCCCGCCGAGCAGCGCACCCTCATCACCCTATGGGCCATCGTCCGCTCGCCCCTGTTCTTCGGCGGCAACCTCACCCTGCTCGACCCCGCCACCGAAGCGCTGCTCACGAACCCTGAGATCCTCGCCGTCAACCAGCAAGGCCATCGCCAGCACCTGCTCCTTCAGCAAGGCACTCTCGTCGCCTGGACCTCCGAAGGCAGCTCCGGTCAAACTTATTTCGCCCTCTTCAACCTGGGCGACGTGCCCGCCACCGTGCGAACGCCACTCGCCGCGTATGGCTTCACCCATCCGCAATATCGAATACGCAATCTGTGGCGGAAAGACGTAAGTTCGGAGACGAAAGCAGTCGCCGAGACGATCCTCCCGCACGACTGCCTTCTGCTTGAACTCCGTTAGCCGCCGCCGTGGAATGCCGGAGCTGTCGTGCTTATCATGCCAGCCTTCTCGCTTCGAACTTCCCGGCGGACGAACAGCAGTTATAAAGGCAAGCCATTTGCCAGCGCCGGGAACAGGATCGCGCCACCCCTTTCCGGTTTTGTCGGCGAAGTCTCCTCCCCGCGAACTTCCCCGCCGGGCTCGGCCTCCGTCTGAGAGGCCCGCAACGCCATCGGTCCCGACGCCAACGCTCCCATCAGCGCATCCAGGCAATCGCCGTCGATCTTATGCGGAGCCTCCGACATAAGGATGGATCGTATCTTCTCCGGCTCCATTTTTGGACGGTAAGGCCGATCCTCCGACAAGGCCCCATACACGTCCGCCACGGTCAGGATGCGCGACTCCAGGCATAGATCCTGCGCCACTCGCCGGTCCGGGTACCCGGAGCCGTCCAGCTTCTCATGGTGCTCGCCCGCCACCACCGCCATTTCGCGGAACGCCGCCACCTGCGACAGGATCAGCCGCGTCTGCATGGGATGCACTTCCACCGCCTCCCGCTCGCCCGCGTCGAGCCGCCCCGGCTTATCTAAAATTGTATTCGACACGCCCAGCTTGCCGAGGTCGTGCAGCAACGCCGCCCGGCGGATAAACTGTACCCGCTCGTCAGGCAGCCCCATCGCGATCGCAATCCGGTGCGCCGCCGTTGCCACGCCCATGGAATGCCGGAAGGTAAACGGCGACTTCGCGTCCACCACATCCGCGAATGCCTCGCAGATCGTATTCAGCCGCTCCGCCGGCAGTTGCCGATCGGTTCCAGCATCCAGGTCGAGCACCGCCGCCCGCGTCTCCTCCATGGTCTCCGTATTCGCCCATAACCCACCGCGACGGTGCAGCGAAACCGCGAGCCGCACCAGCGACGGGTCGTACCATGTGCCGCATCGCGACTCCAGCGCATCGATCGCCGCCTGCTGCCCACGCTCCCCGCAAAACGCATCCAGATGCTGTGCGACCGCGCAAATCCTCGCCGGCAGAGGGATATCCTGACCCTTTGCCCGCGTGGGATACCCCGACCCGTCCCAATGCTCGTCGAGCGATCGCACCGCGTCAGCGGTCAAGTCGTCGAAGCCCAGCTTCCGCACGATCGATGCTCCACGATCGCAGCGCAGCGTAATCATCTCCCGGGTGTTATCCGTTTGCGTCAACGCCATCTTGCCGATCCGCAGCGCGCGTTCCAGCGGGTTCGCGCCGGGTAGCACGTTCTTCCACAACATGCTCATCATGCTCATGTTCGGCTTCTGCGTTTTCGTCCAGTCTTCGAGCTTTACCGCCGCCTTGATCGCCCGGTCATCCCCACCCGTAATCGAGCACATCCGCGCCGCGTTGCTGCTGCAACCCACGTCCTTCAGCAGCAGCGCATAGTACAGGCTGGCGCGCTGGTGTGCCGGTAATTGCGCCTCGGCGGCCAGCCGCATCCCCAGCAGGCAGCTGCGCAATGCATGGCCCGGCACCGCGCCCTCCGTCAGATCGAGCGCGAACGAGAGCGCCGCCAGCAGTTCGGAGAGGGCGATCGGGGTGGAGGCATCGTGCAGGGGGGAAAGCTTCGAAGGCATCGGCGTCAATCCTCGGCGTCGCGGAGACAAAATACCGCTCGCACCCTCTCTTATCGGAGTCGCCAAACCGCCACGCCACCTCCGTCACTCATAAACCGGCAACCGGCATGGTACTAACGGTATCTTGACGAGCGAACGGGGACGATATAGAGGTTTAGCCCGTCGTGGGTGCGGCACATTCCTATCCTAGAATCCTACGAAAAGCCCGCGTTTTCAGCTTTCCGTGAGCGCTGCCGCCGGCTGAACGGAAAACTTCACCATGGATGGTGCAAGCCTTTTTTTCAGAAAAGTCGCTCTAGGGCGAGGGGTGTCTTCCGTGCTACGCTGGAATCCGTTTCGTAGATCGCATTCGGTATTTCGCTACGTCCGTTATTTCGGTGTTCCATGCCTTTACGGTAAAGTCTCTGCTTCATGTAACGCATGTTTTTCTGTCTTACTCCCCGGTTCTTTGTGGTTGTCTTTCTTCGCTGGCGCGGCTGTCATGGCGTCACCGTCGATCATTTCGCGGCATGATGTTCGTCTCTCACCCATCCCCGCGATGGGAAGAACCATCTGTTGTCTTCGCGCTCTATTTTTAAGCGCGAGTTTCTGCTATCTCCCCAAGCGGGCTAATGCCGGTGGGCGTATGTGTGTAAAGGAAAGTTCGCGATGTCTTTCGTACCGACGGCAACCGCCGTGCTGAATCCATGGACCCTCATCCTGGGGGCGCTCGAGAAAAAGATCAACCGCCAGTCCTTCGAGACCTGGCTTAAGCCCACCCGTCACTCCCACGTCGAAGGCAAGACCCTCTTCGTCCGCATTCCCTCGATTGACTTCCAGCACATCGGCGATCGCTACGGCGACCTCATCCAGGAGGCTATCGACAAGCTGGGCCTCGAAGCCGAGATTGAACACGTCGTCTTCACCAGCCCCGAAAAGGAAGAGCCCAAGCGCCGCGAGGATGGCGGCGTCGCCCCCCAGCCTACCCACGGCGCGCGCCCCGGCCGCGAGTTGAATCGTCAAACTTCGAATGGCCCCTCCACCGAGCAGGCCCGCTTCGACTGGAACACCGCCTCGCAACTGAACCCGCGCTACCAGTTCGACGCCTTCGTCATCGGCTCCGGCAACCAGTTCGCCATGGCCGCCTCGCAGGCCGTGGCCGAGCGGCCTTCCAAAGCCTACAACCCCCTCTTCCTCTACGGTCCCGTCGGGATGGGTAAAACCCACCTGATGCACGCCATCGGCCATGACGTAAAGCGCCGCCAGCCCCACGCCGCCATCTCGTATCTCTCCGGGGAGAAGTTCACCAACGAGATGATCAACTCCGTTCGCTACGATAAAATGACCGGCTTTCGCGATCGCTTCCGCAACGTCGACGTCCTGCTGATCGACGATATCCAGTTCCTCGCCGGCAAGGAGCGCACCCAGGAGGAGTTCTTCCACACTTTCAACGCCCTCCACGAAGGCATGAAGCAGATCGTCATCGCCTCCGACCGCCCCCCGAAAGAGCTCGCCGACTTCGAAGACCGCCTTCGCTCCCGGTTTGAGTGGGGGCTTATCGCCGACATCCAGCCACCCGATCTCGAAACCAAGGTAGCCATCCTTCAGAAGAAGGCCGAGACCGAGCACACCCAGCTGCCCACCGATGTTGCCCTCTTCGTCGCCTCCAATGTCCGCACCAACGTCCGCGAGCTGGAAGGAGCCCTCGTCCGCCTCATCGCCTGGTGCGGCATGCATGGCGTTGAGATCACTCTCGCCGTCGCCCAGCAATGCCTCAAGCAGTTCATCGACACCCAGGTCCGCAAGATCTCCATCGAGGCCATCCAGAAGGCCGTCGCCGAGCAGTTCGGCATGAGGGTCTCCGAACTCAAACAGAAGAATAACTCGCGCCAGATCGTCGTCCCCCGCCAGATCGCCATGTACCTCGCCAAACAACTCACCGAGGCCTCGCTTCCCGAGATCGGGCGCCAGTTTGGAGGCAAGCACCACACCACCGTCATGCACTCCATCTCCAAGATCGACGAGCACCGTCGCGCCGATAAGGATATGAATCGCACCATCAACAAGTTGATGGAGACCTTAAGTTAGGTGCGTACCCGTTCTTCTTTTCTCAAATAAAGAATGAATATTCCCATCCACGGACTTTTCTGCCGCGTATAGGTACTTTAGGGTATTACGTGTGGCGAGGTTAAGCTAAACTCGCCATACACCGCGAAAGGTAACTCCGTGACCGAACAGACACTCGCCGCCAAGCCTGTCGAGGATTTGCTTGACCTCCTCATCCGCGGCCTTGGCCTCAATCTTGAATACCGGCTCGTCACCCTGCCCGGGGATACTCCGGAGATCACCGTCCAGCTCTCCGGTCCGGACGCTCCCCTCCTCACTGAGCGCAACGGCGAACTCCTTCACGCCATCGAGCACGTCGCCGCTAAAATTCTTCACCTTGAATCCGAAGAGCACGATCGCATACTCTTCGACGCCGACCGCTTCAAGGCCGATCGCAGCCGCGACCTCCAACTCGCCGCCGAAGCCGCCATTGAACAGGTCCGCGATACCGGAGAACCCTTCTCCTTTCCGCCTATGACCTCCCGCGAGCGGCGTATGCTCCACCTCGCCCTTCAGCCATCCGGTCTTCCCACCAGCTCCTCCGGTGAAAATCCGCGTCGCTTCGTCGTCCTCTATCCCGAGCCGGCCCAGTCTGTCGCCCCACCCGTAGCCGCCCGCACTCACACGATTCGTAACGCTTTTCGCCCACGCTGAATGATCGTTGTTGAGAAGTCTGAAAGGATGCGGCAGTCGCGCGATAAGTCCCAGTCAGTTTCACGAATGAGTATGGAACTAAATAAGAACGCGGGGAGCGTGTGGCGCTCCCCGCAGGGTTGTTAGTACGCGAGTGGAAAGGGAGCTTACGCGGAGAGCTTGCCCATGAATCGGCGTCGCATCATGCCGGCGGCACCGA
>CAXTRY010000117.1:0-8118 GCA_964246805.1 uncultured Acidobacteriaceae bacterium | reverse complement strand
TCGGCGATGCGCTGGCGGAACTCGGCGGTCTTGTCGCGAAGCTGGTCGTCCGTGAGGTTCTCGATGGTTGGTTCGAGCGCGTTAACCTGCGTAACAAGAGGCATCAGGCGCTTGACGGCGCGTTCGTTGCTGGTGCCAAAGACCTTGCTGATGACGGTATTGATCAAAACTGGTGTCCTTCGGGGCGAATCACCCAACTATCAGTTTACCCGATGGCGGGTGGGAGCATCGAGGCTGCCAATCGATGTTCAGAAGACGTGTTTATTGTTAAGGGTAAGTTGGATCAAATCCGTCAGCCGCGGCTTAAAGCCTCCTAGCAAACAGTTTTAGACTCTGTACATCCGACACGATCGTCTGAGTTCAGGTTGGAGTGAACCTGCCAACTTCGGCTCAATGCGTTTAGCAGGCTTAATGCCTTCGACACGAACCGTCAATCAGAATGTCGACAATCCTGCGAGCGCTTGACTCCCAGCCCGGCAAAGACGTGGTGTAAAAGACGCCAATAAAGGCGCGAATAATGTCATCGGGATCTGTACCTGCGCGGAGATCGCCACTATCGACCGCTCGCTGCACCAACCCGCGAAACGTGCCGTGAATCATGCCGCGCGTTCCTTCAATCATGCGCATCGAGCCCCCGGGCACGGTGTCCATGGCCGGTAGGATGAGCGTCTTGCCGGCCACATAGTCGACGAACACAGACATCCAGGCTCGCAGCGCTTCCAGCGGCCGCATTGTGACGGTGTAGCGCTGTCCGGCTGCTATCAGCTTTTCCACCTGGCTGCGAAACACGGCCTCGATAAGGGCGGCGCGCGTGGGAAAATGACGGTAAAGGGTGCCAGGGCCAATCTCCGCGCGACGTGCGATGTCGTCCAGCGTAGCCTCCGGCCCATGTTGGGTGAAAGCTTCGCGCGCAACTTCCAGAATGCGCTCGCGATTACGCTGAGCATCCACGCGAGGCTTGCGCGCAACCGTTGGTGGCGAGGACCGCTTCGGCATAGCTCAATTTTCTCAGAAGTTATGCAACCGGAGACGATCTCCGGTATCTTATAAACCGGAGAGTGTCTCCGCTTATCGGCGGAGACTTGAACACACTTCTGGCACGGCAGTTCTCAACGCCAGCAAACAGCAAGGGGAGGCGGGTCTATGCGGATTTTTATAACGGGAGCGACAGGCTTTATCGGGACCGAACTGGTGAAGGAGCTCATCGCCGCGGGCAACCAGGTGCGCGGTCTTACAAGGAGCGATGCCGGTGCGCGGCAGTTGGAAGCCGCAGGCGTCGAGGTGCATCGCGGCAATCTTCAGGACTTGGACAGCCTGCGCAGCGGAGCCGCGGGCATGGATGCCGTGGTAAACCTGGCGTTCAACCATGACGATATGTCGAAGTTTGCCGAAAGCGGAGAAGACGAGCGTAAGGCGATCGAGGCATTGGGGTCCGTGCTCGAACCGGGTAAGCTGCTGGTGGTCACTTCCGGCACTGGACTCTCCAGCGGCGGCCCTGGCCACCTGCGCGTGGAAACCGATCCGCCGCTGAGCACAGAGGCGATTCCACGGCAACCGGAGGATGTAGCGCGAGCGGTAGCCGAGCGCGGTGTCCGCGTGGCGATCGTGCGCCTGCCGCAGGTGCATGACACGCTCAAGCAGGGTCTGGTGCCTTTTCTAACGGAGACGGCCCGCCAGAAAGGCATTTCAGCCTACGTTGGCGATGGGGCGAACCGCTGGGCCGCGGCTCCGCTTGCGGACGTGTCCCACTTATACCGGCTTGTGGTGGAGCAGACCGGGCCCGGCGTAACGGTGTTCCACGCCGTCCAGGAGGAAGGCGTAGCCCTGCGCGAGATCGCGGAGACGCTGGGCAAAGGGCTGAAGATGCCCGTGGTGTCGCTCGATAAGGATAAGGCCGCCGATCATTTCGGCTGGCTTGCGGGCTTTGCGGGCCTGGACATGCCGGCCTCCAGCGAGTGGACGCGCAAAAGGCTAGGTTGGAACCCCTCCGGGCCTGGACTGATTGAGGACCTGACGAACATGAAGTACATGTAACCGGAGTTGCCGCTGCGTGGTTTGGACAACCGTAATAGTTAGGTACAAGGGCCCTGTTCCACGGGCCCTTTTTACCTACGAATAGATACCTCAAGTCCATTCTGTTTACTAAACTTTTTTGACTTTTGACACATCAGGCTATCGTCTTGCTTCTCGCATTGACGATGGACCGTCCAGGATGGCACCATGATGTGCTGACATCCGCCGGTGCGGGGGTGCGTATCCGCAACGAGGTGAGGACCCCGCTATGGCTGTGATGAGCACGAATACCCCGATGAACACCGGAAGCGCGCGGAGCGACACCAATGTTGCCGCGCTGTCGATGGTGACGACGCTGTTCTTTGTTTGGGGATTTCTGACCTCGCTCAACGACATCCTGATTCCGCATCTGAAGTCGATCTTCGACCTGAACTATACGCAGGCGAGCCTGGTGCAGTTCGCGTTCTTCGCGTCATATGCGATCTTCGCCCTGCCCGCGGGCAAGCTGGTCGAGATGCTCGGCTACAAGAAGACCATGGTCAGCGGTTTGCTGGTGATGGCGCTCGGCGCGCTGCTATTTATTCCGGCGGCCGCGGCACCTTCGTATCCGTTATTTCTGGGCGCGTTGATTGTGCTGGCGGCGGGTATTACGACGCTACAGGTTTCAGCCAACCCGTATGTGTCCGTGCTGGGGCCGGAGCGGACGGCCTCTAGCCGGTTGAACCTGGCGCAGGCGTTCAATTCACTGGGTACGACGCTGGCACCGTATTTCGGCAGTATCCTGATCCTGAGCGCGGCTCCGAAGACGATCGAGCAGATACGGGCGATGTCCGGCACGGTGTTGCAGGAATACCGGGTGCATGAGGCGTCTTCGGTGAAGCTGCCATACCTGTATATCGCGCTGGCGCTGGTGCTGCTGGGGCTTTCAGTGGCGATCTTCAAGCTGCCGAAGATCGAACAAACGCAGGACTTCCGACCGGGGGCGGGGCAGGGGAGCGACAGTATCTGGCGCTATCGGCATACCGTGCTGGGGGCGATGGGAATTTTTGTCTATGTGGGCGCGGAAGTGTCGATCGGGAGCTTCCTTGTCAACTACTTTACGCAGCCGGACACGGGCCACCTCACGGTGCAGGGAGCGGCAAAGCTGGTCTCGCTGTACTGGCTGGGCGCGATGATCGGGCGATTTATCGGCGCCGGCCTGCTGCAGCGTGTGCGGCCGGGATCGCTGCTGGGGATCGTGTCGATTCTTGCATGTGTGCTCGTGGGAGTTTCGATGCTGAGCTTTGGGAGTCTGGCGGTTTGGAGCATCTTGCTTGTAGGCCTGTGCAATTCAATTATGTTCCCGACGATCTTCACACTGGGCATCGCGGAATTGGGGCCAATGACGGGCAAGGGGTCCGGACTGCTGGTCGCGGCGATCGTCGGGGGCGCGATTATCCCGCTGGCGGAGGGAGCGCTGGCGGATAGGATCGGAATCCACCATGCGTTTATTCTGCCCGTCCTGTGTTACGTATTCATCGCGTACTACGGGTACAGCGGATCGCGTCCGGTGCAACCCGCGATCGCCTAAGGCCGTTGTAAAAGGGCCGCGAAAGACCAACCGAAAGGTTGAGTTCAGCTTCGAGAAATAAACCTACAATTCGATGCAACGCGAACACCGCAAGTGGTTGGAGTGTTTGTGGAATATATGCATCGGAAAGTAGAACTTTGAACCGACTCTCGCTTGTTGCCGCTCTCGCCTTGTCTTTTCTCGCATCGCCGCTTAAGGCGCAATCGTTCTTCACGCGTTATGAGGAGCGCACGACGCGCTTTCAGGCCGATCAGCCGCGTTGGATTGTTCCGGTGATCTCGCCGTACCCCATGCTGATCCAGGTCTTTCGCGCGGACTTCAGCCGGCAGATTACGCCAACCCACGTGCATAACTGGAATCTTGGGGTGAGTCGCGGGCTCAATCTCATTCCTATCAGGAACACGGAGATCGACATTCTGGTGCCGCCCTTTATGGAGCATGGCGACACGACGAGGGACGGTTTCGGCGACTTTTCGTTTACAGGGAAGTACCGTTTACTGAGCGCGAATGAGCAGCATGGCAATTACCTGCTGACAGGGCAGGTCTCCGTATCCGTGCCTACAGGAAGTTACAAGAACGGTACGGCCAACGCGACGGTTTCGCCAACGCTTTCCGGGGGCAAGGGCTTCGGCAAGTTCGACGCCTTTACCGCCCTGGGCGGGGTTCTGCCGACCGGGAATGTTGTGGGTATCGGCCGGAACATTGTGTCGAACACCGTCGTTCAATACCATGCGCAGAAGTATCTATGGCCGGAACTGGAGGTCAACTCCACCTCGTTCTTCAGCGGCCCGCGCGATGGCAAGGTGCAGACGTTCCTCTCGCCTGGTTTGGTGGTGGGTAAATACGCCTTGCACCCGCGCGATGCGAAGAATCGCCTCGGTCTAGTGGCGGGCTTCGGATTTCAGATCGCCGCGACGACTTACCACACCTACAATCACGCGGCGATCATGACGGGGCGGTTCATCTTTTAGGCTAGTGTTGCTGGAATCGCTGGAGGATGTCTTCGAGCGTCACGGTGCCTTCAAGCGAGCCGCGCATGGCTCGGTTGGTAACCGGTAGCAGAGGCCAGCGCTGGAAGTGCGGCAGGGCACTGGCGAGGGGGAGATCGGGAAAGAGGATTGGGGTGCGCTCCTTGCCTAATGCCTCTTCCAGCGAAAGGTGGTCGTCGCCAGCTAATGCTTCGAGCTCCGCTCTGGTCGCGACATACCAGAGGCCATCGCGGCAATGGATGAGGGCGAGATTGCTCTCTGAAGTGAGTAGCTGAAGCGCAGCGGCGACCGGTTCGGAGCCTTGCAGGACAGACGCGGTGACAGGCTGGAGGGCATCTTCGAGGTGCAGGTTCGACTCCTCGCGCTGCTCCTCCAGCGACGGCAGGTCGAGACCATCCTGATGCGTAAACTGTTCCAGAATAGGCACGGGTTGGAAGGAGCGGGCGATAAGGTAAGCAATGGTGTTGGCCAGGATGACCGGCAGCACGATCGAGTAGTTGCCGCTGACCTCCAGCACCATGAAGACAGAGGTGAGCGGAGCGCGCAGGAACGCGGCGAAGAGGACGCCCATGCCGACCAGCGCATACGAGCCGATGGAACCGGTCAGGTGCGGAAAGAAGACCTTCTCGAACGAGCCGACGGAGGCTCCAAGCATGGCTCCGATGAAGAGCGTGGGGGCGAACATGCCGCCTGGGGTACCGCTTGAGAACGAGAGCGTGGTGGCGACGATCTTGAAAGCGGCGAGCAGGAGGAGCATCTTCCAAGCGAACTGAGCGTGCATGGCCTGGTCGATGGCTTCGTACCCCGCGCCCATGACCTGCGGCAGGCCGAAGTAGCCGATGGCTCCGACGAGCAGGCCGGCGGCGGCTGGCTGGAGCAGCTGGGTCCAGGTGGGTAGATTGCGCGCACGCGGCCGCAGATAGCTGAGGGCCTGGGCGAAGACGAGCGATGCCGCGCCTCCGACTAGACCGAGGACGGCGTAGGCCATCAGTTCGCGCGGGTCGCGAAGGGTGACCGTGGGGATGCGGAACATAGGTTCGGCCCCCCAGAACCAGCGCGCGACCACGACGCTGGAGACGGCGGAGAGGACGATCGACCCAAGAACGGCGGCGCTCCATTGTCCGATGACCTCCTCAATGACGAAGAGGATGGCCGAGATAGGTGCGTTGAAGGCCGCGGCCAGACCTGCCGCCGCGCCGATAGGAGCAAAGACGCGCAGCCGGGAGCGGGAAAGACCGAACCGGCGGCTGACCAGCGAAGCGGTGCCCGCACCAATCTGTAGCGAAGGATCTTCCGGACCGGAGGAGAAGCCTGCCCCAAGGGCGAGAGCGGAGAGGAGGAACTTGCCGATGACGGTGCGGGTCGAAATATAGCCGTTACGGATGTAGTAAGCGGCTTTTGTTTGATTGATGCCGCTACCTCGCGCCTCTGGGAAGACGTAGCGGACGAGCAGGGCGATAAATAAGCCGGTGACGGCGGGGACGACAATGAGACGAAGTTGATGAGGCTGGGGTGACGAACCGCGCAGCAGAACGGTCAGCCAATCGATGGCCATGCGAAAAGAGACCACCAGCAAGCCGGAGAGGACGCCGATGAAGATGGAGAGCACAAGGAAGATGCGCTCTTCGCGATTGGCGGACAAGTCCGGCTGCAAGGGTGTGCTTTGGTTAGCGATGGCTCGCCTCCTCGTGCGCGGTAGAGCGGGCCAGCAGCAGGAGGAGCGCGTCATCATCGGTTGCGGGCGGGCAAGAGGACTGGACGTTCCCGGATGCAGCTGCAAGCTCTGTGTCATATACAAGCTGTAACGCAGCGGCTTGCAGATGGGGGTCGTGCAAAAGTGTTGCGCGACGGGCGGTGCCCTCCTGGGCGTTCCAGCGATCTTGCAGGGTACTGGGTAGCTGTAAGGGTACTGAACAGGCGGCGAGACGTTGTCTTGCGATGGTTCGGAGCATGAGGATGCGGTTGGTACGTTCTATATCGGTGAGCGTTGATGAGGGCGTAAGTTGAAGGATGCGCTCCGTCTGGACGAGCAGCGCGGCGCTGCCCGCGTCTTGGGGCGACTCGCGAGTGGCGCGGTTGAGTAGACGGTAGGCAGCGCTGTAATCGCCTGCTTCGAAGCCGAGCCGCCCCGCCGCGCTCAGAGCAGTTGCGCTATGCGGGTTATGCGCCAGGGTCTTGCGGTAGAAATCTAGTGCGTCGGCGGGAGCCTGCGCTTGTTCGAGCAGGGTGGCCAGCGTCAGGTCGAGCTCGGCCGTATCAGCGTTGTTGCCGCCCGCCACCAGAAGTTCGGCGCGGGCCGGAGCGAACTCTTTCTGGGCGATAAGGTAGCGGGCGAGTTCCAGCCGGATTGTCCGCCGCCGCTCTACACCGTCGCCGTCCCAGGTACCGTAGAGCGAGGCGCGATAGAAGTTGATGGCGTCCAGGACGTCGAGCTTCCTGGCGGCAAGACGCGCGAGCTGAAGATTGATGAAGCCGTCCCCGGGATGCAGCTCCCAAAGCTCGGTGAAGTAGTTGAACGACTCTTCGGTGCGGCCTGCTTCACCCAGAGCGCGGGCGAGCATCAACTCATCACCGCGTTCGCCCGGCGCATAGGAGAGGGCTGCGCGGTAGGACGCAATAGCTTGAGCGGGCTGATGGTTGTCCAGCGCGGCGTGCCCGCGGTCCGCCCAGCGATGCGCCAGGTCGCCGCGATGCGCTGTAAAGGAGTGGAAGAGCAGCAGCGTCAATAAGAACAGGGCAACCGTCACGAAGACGAGGCTGACGAGAGCGACCGAATCATGCACGATGAGCTGCTTACGGGTGCGTTGCTCTATCGTCTTTTCTGCGTTTCTGCCGAGAGAGGGCGCTGTGGGTTTGGTCTGAGGCATAGGCCAGAGAAGGCAAGTGCCGACACGCCGGCATCCGCATATCCTTCATCCTACAGGGCAAGAGAGCTCTAATCGTCTATCGTGGCTTGAATATGTTTACGTTGGCCGTGTTTGGAGAGAGCGGCCTATCCGTATAGCGTAGCGGCATTAGCCGCGCCGGATTTGTTCAAGCGTTGTTCCGCTCATGAGTTGATCGGAAACGAGCTGCGCTGCGATCAGCAAAGCCCTTTGGTTAGGGAGTGGAGGGCAGTTCCCTGATTTTGAGATTTCGGAAGGAGACAGGAAAGCCATGATCCTGGAGCAGGATGTAGCCATTATTGGCTTCGCCGAAATGGGGGTAAACGTGGAACTTGCTATCGGCGACGATCGCGCGAAACTCCGGTGTATTGCGGTCGTATTCAAGGACCTTGACGCCGTTCAGCCAGTGTTCGCCATGGGTGCCGCGAACAAGGATGCGGGCGGTGTTCCATCGGCCGACGGGGTGGATCGGCTTATTGGCCGCGGCGGGAATCATGTCGTAGAGAGAGGCTACGGTGCGGTCGCCATCCTTGCCCTTCTTGGCGTCGGGGTGGAGGGCGTCATCGAGAATCTGGTACTCGAAGCCGACGTTGGAGCCTTTGCCTTCGTGCCCGGGTGTCAGGTCGAGGTCGACGAAGTACTTGATGCCGGAGTTTGCGCC
>CAXTRY010000116.1:0-8299 GCA_964246805.1 uncultured Acidobacteriaceae bacterium | reverse complement strand
AAGGCGCTCGAGTTCGAGATGACGGCGCATCCGGCGGCGGCGAACTTCGGCTCCAGCTCGCGGGCGATTTCGGCGTCGAGCGCGGCGAAGATAATCTTGGGCAGCTCGCCGACGGCCAGCTCGGGGACGTTCGGCTGGGCGGTCATGGCGGCAATCTTCGCGGGCAGCGGCGTGTCGAGCTTCCACTTGCAGGCCTCGGCGAACGGCTTACCGGCGCTGCGGTCGCTGGCGGCGAGCCACGCGATCTCAAACCACGGATGGTTGTGGAGCAACTGAATAAACCGCTGGCCGACCATGCCGGTCGCGCCGAGAATGCCTACCTTGCGCCGTTCCATATCGCTCTAGGATAACGCTTCAATCACGGATTGGCGCGGAGGCGCACGGATCAAACACAGAACGAAGCGGATGCCGTTCCAGCTTTGATCCGTATCGATCCGCGTTCTCCGCGGTCGTGTTCTCAGTCGTCGTAGCGGCCGGCGTACCGGTCGGAGCGTCGCGAACGATAGGTGGTGACGCGGTGGGTGCCGCCTCCCCAGGCGAGCAGCAGCGCGACGGCATGGATCAGGAACCACGTGCTGAAACCTTGATCCTGATAGATGAGGAAGAGGATGAGAACGCGCGGGACCAGCAGCGCAAGCAGTGGCGGGATAAGCCCCGTGCCGAGATGAAAATGCACCAGGTCGCGATCGAACCACGCAACGATGAGGGCGATGCGCGGCAGGAAGAGCGAGAAGATCAGAAACCACAGCGGGAGGAAGTGAACGGCTAAATCTGTGTGCATGGACACCTACTTGATCGTAAAGCTAAGGCCGGCCTTCGCGGTGCCCTTTGCCGGGACAGTGACTTTCATCGTCTGCTCGCCGAGCTTCTCATGGACCGCGCCGAGGACATAGTCGCCCGCGGGCAGGCCGCGCAGGTCGAAGTGCCCGGCCGCGTCGGTGACGGCGAAGAAGGGCGTCGCGGAGACGTTGATGAAGGCGTTCATCCACGGGTGATTGTTGCAGCGGACCGGCAGCATCGTCTCGGCGACCTTGAACTGCTTAACGATAGGCGCGCCCTTCGGTCCCTGAGAGACATCGATGGCCTCGTTGCCGACCGTGGTGGGCATGGTGTGGATGTTGTGCATGGTCACGTCGGAGTTCTGGAACGAGACGCTGCCGCCCTGCTGGAGCGCGATGACGTGCGGGGTGTAGCGGCAGCCCTTTTGATCGAGGACGACGGGCGTGGTGCCGGAGTAGGACGGAATAGACGCGGACATCGCGCCGGGTGGGCCGGACTTGATGTAAACGTAGACGTTTGCGAGCTTGCCGTCCTGGACCACATACTGCTCAGAGTTGAAGTCGGGCGCACCGCCAAGGCCGCAGGCGGGATCCATGCTGGTATCGATCTTGACCGGCGTGGGCGGCTTGCCGATGAGCCGGACGGTGCCCGAGACCGCGCCGAGTGTAGCCGGATCGACAGGCGGCGGGGAATCAACCGGCTGGCTGTTGGCCGCCGTGGTGGGATCGCCTCCCGCGGGCAGAGCGGCCGGCTTCGGCTTACAGCCTTGCATCAGAAGGAGCGCGGCGAGGAACGGCAGAAGTTGCTTCATACGGTAGTCTCCATGGCGGCTAGAATGGCATCGGCAAAGGCGTTCGTGCCCGCGGTGCCGCCAACGTCGCGAGTAAGTGTCTTGCCCTCGGCGTAGACGGCTTCGATCCCCGTTTGGACGCGCTCGGCGGTCGTGGTGGCATCGAGATGGTAAAGCATCAGCACGGCGCTTTGCAGCAGAGCAGTAGGGTTGGCCTTATCCTGTCCGGCAATGTCGGGGGCGGAGCCGTGCACGGCCTCGAAGATGGCGCACTCCGTGCCGAGGTTTGCGCCGGGCACCAGGCCCAGGCCGCCGACAAAAGCCGAACAGAGGTCGGATAGAATGTCGCCGTACAGATTTTCGGTCAGCAGAATGTCGTACTGATAAGGGTTCATCACCAGCTGCATACAGGTGTTGTCGACGATGTGCTCCCTGTACTCGACCTCGGGGAAGCCTCCGCCGATTTTACGGCAGCAGTCGAGAAAAAGACCGTCGGTCAGCTTCATGATGTTGGCCTTGTGGATGGCGTGGATTTTCTTGCGGCCCTGTTTGCGGGCGTATTCGAAGGCCGCCTTGGCGATGCGCGTCGAGCCCTTTTCCGTGATGATCTTGAGCGACTGCGCGACGCCGGGCACGACCATCACCTCGAGCCCCGCGTACAGATCCTCCGTGTTCTCACGGAAGATGATGAGGTCGACGCCGGGATAGTTCGTCTTCAGCCCCGGCAGATTCTTGATCGGCCGGAAGTTGGCGAAGAGGTCGAACTTCTTGCGCAAGGTGACGTTGATGGACGAGAAGCCGCCGCCGATGGGCGTGGTCACGGGGCCTTTCAGCGCGACTTTGGTCTGCTCGACCGAGTCGTAGAGCGCCTTCGGGATGTACTCGCCGGTCTTGGCGAAGGCATCGGCCCCGGCGTCGAAAGTATGCCAGTCGAAGCCGACGTTCGTGGCTTTGCCGGCCGCTTCGAGGATGGTGACGACGGCGCGCGTGACCTCGGGGCCGATGCCGTCGCCGGGAATGAGGGTGATCGTATGCGTGATGGCCACTGCGTGCTCTCTCCTATTTTCTCTTCTTCACTTCGCGGCTGCCGAGCAGGGTTTCAAGCTCCGCCTTGAACTCGTTGACATCCTTGAAGTCGCGATAGACGCTGGCGAAGCGGATGTAGGCGACGGTGTCGATGCTCTTGAGACGCATCATGATGAGTTCGCCAATCTCGGAGGTGGAGCGTTCCCGGTCGGAGGAGTCGACGACGAAGGCCTCGGTCTCGTCGACGATCTGTTCCAGGCGCGAGGAGCCGACGGGACGTTTGAGGCAGGCGTGCATTAGGCCGTCGAGCACCTTCGAGCGGTCGAACTTCTCGCGGCGGCCGTCCTTCTTGACGACCATATAGGGGATCTCGTCGATGCGCTCATACGTGGTAAAGCGCTTGTTGCAGCGGGCACACTCGCGGCGGCGTCGGATGGCGTCGGCCTCTTTGCTCTCCCGCGAATCGACGACGCGGTCCTCGGCGAACGCGCAATAGGGACACTTCATAACGTCAGTCGATTTTAGCAGCGGCTTATTTAGAGCGAGCTTACTTGAGGACGCTTGCGATCTCCTGCTCGGCGCTCTGCTCGGCAACGCGCTTCAGGCTGACCTGCTCGATCCGCGCGAAGATGAGACCGGCGGGAACGATACTGAGGGTCGAGACAATGAGAATGAGCGCGCCGCAAGCGGTAGCAGCCTCAAGCGGCGCGCCGTAGAAGGCCTGCATCGCGGCGGCGAGCGCGGCAATTTGAGTAAACCAGCCGATCACGGGAAGCGTCAGCAGACTGCCGCCGATCGAGGCCGCGAGCAGCAGCATGACGCGCGAGAAGGTGAGGTCGGCAAGCTCGGGTGTCTGGACGAAGGCGTGGACGGTCTCGTAATACGCGAAGCCGACCATGCCCCACAGGGCAAGCGACAGCACAAGGACGAGCAGGAAATCCCGGATGGAGGCGAGGGTGTTCAGGCCGTCGCGGAAGCCCAGGATTTTAGAGGCGAAGCTCTCGCCCGCCGGTTGTGAGAGCCGTCCAATGGTGGCGCGGGCAAATGCGGCGACCGTGCCTCCGGCGACACGCACCGTGACGGCAAAGAGGGCGATGGCTACGGTGACGATCAGGCTGCCGACGCCGACGCGGACGAAGAGGTCGTGGTGCGGCAGGCCCCGCGGCGTGACGGCCATGGCGCCCGAAAAGATGATGGCGGCCGCGCCGAGATCGAACATCCGCTCGATGGTGTAGACGGCGATCTGCGAGCTGAGCGACAAGTCGACGCGCTTGGCCACGAGGAAGGGCCGGGTGAGGTCGGCGAGGCGGCCGAAGAGCGCGACGGCGGTGAAGCCGATAAACTGCGACCCGACGAGACGGCCGGCGGGCACCTTCTTGGTGGGCGAGAGAAAGACGGACCAGCGCAGGGCGCGTAACCAGTAGGTCGCATAGATCAGAGCGATTCCGGCGGCGGCCCGGCCCCAGCTGATGGTCTCGATCTGGAGGACGAAGGTGCCCCAGTCGAAGTGGATGCGGTCGCGGTTGAGGAAGACCGCCACGCCAAGCGCGATCACGATCAGGGCGATGACGGCGTTGCGCTTGTTCATCGCGAAGCCGCCCCGGCGACCAGCATGGCGGCCCGTTTGCGCCGGTTGAACTCGCCGATGACGCGGGCGACGTAGAGCTGGGTCTCGCGATACGGCGGGATGCCGTGGAAGCGATCGACCGCGCCGGGCCCGGCGTTGTAAGCGGCGAGCGCGAGGACCATGTCGTCGTGGTAGCGGGTGAGGAGCTGGTCGAGATAGGCCGAGCCGCCGGCGATGTTCTGCCCGGGCTCAAAGGAGTCTGTCACGCCGAGGTGAGCGGCGGTCGCGGGCATCAGCTGCATCAGGCCGCGCGCGCCGGTACGGGAGACGGCGTGAGCGTGGCCGCCACTCTCCGCCTGGACGACGGAGGCGAGCAGGTCGGCGTCGATGCGGTGCGCGGTTCCGGCGCCGGCGAGAAGCTCGTGAAGCGAAGCGATCGCGGCTTGCGATTGCCGGGCCTTCACCGCGGCCGTTACCTGATCGTCTACCTGATTGCCTACCTGATCGTTGATGGGCTCGGTGGCAAGAATCGCGTCGGCGGTTACTTCAAGGAAGCTCGCGGCATCGGTACTCTTGATATAGAGGCGGACCTTGTCGCCTGCGACCTCGCGGCGGGCGCAGTCGAGCTCAAAGCCGTTGCGCAGAGTAATGTGCTCGGCTGCCCGCGCGACGGGCACCAGGGCGATCGCCAGGAGGAGCAACCGGGTTGGGCTACGGAAGTTCATCTTCGCTACAAGGCTATCATCGGCGGGTTCCCGGGGTAGAAGATTGTGGCGGCATCTCACCCCACCCTAAACGACGGTGGAGCTGTCGTTTGAGGATGGGGCACCCGGTCTATACGGTGGCGGCTAGGGCCTGGTCGATGGCCTCGGCGACGGCGTTCCGGTCGTGATGGCCGCCGATGCGCCAGCCGCGTTCGTGGGCCAGGGCGAGCAGATCGGCGGGGGCGTTGGCCATGAGTATGGGCAGACCGGCGAGGTCGAGCATGGAGGTATCGTTCCAATTGTCGCCGAGAGCCATGATCTCGCTGGGGTCGATCTCCCAGGTGACGGCAAGGCGGCGGAGGGCGGTGCCTTTGTCGCAGCCGGGCGGCAGGATGTCGACGATGCTGAGGTCGCGCTCGGGATACTCGGTACGGCTGAGGGTGAGCCGGCGCGGTTCAACGGCACTGCCGGCTATCGTTCCGACGGCCACGACGCCGGGGTCTTCGAGGAGGCGGGCCTCGGCGCGGCGCATCCGCGCGACCGTGCCGCAGACCATCATCTGGATGGGCGGGGCGAGCGGGTGGCCTCCGGCGTCGATGAGGGCGCCCTCGATGGGCACGACGCGGTCGATGTAGGGCGCGTTGACGGTCATCCATTTGTCGATGCTGCCGTGCAGGTCCGCGAGGTGCTCGACCACCAGGCTGCCGCGCTCGTCCTGGCCCTCGGAGTCGACGCGGTCGAAGGTCATTACGAGGGCGTTGCGGAACTCGGCCAGCTGCGCACAGAGCCAGAGCGAGGTCTCGGTCGAAAGGAAGGTGCGGTGGATCAGCCGCGCGCCGGGCCCGAGGACGCGGGTAACGGCTCCGTTGGAGCTGACGAGGACGCTCTGACCGGCCAGACCGGCGGAGCGCAGCTGGCGCATGGCGTAGCCGTGGCGGCGGCCGGTGGCCACGACGACATGGATGCCCGCCTGCTCGGCGGCTAGCAGGGCGGCCTGGTTGACGGGGCCGATCTCGCCTTTGGCGTTGAGCAGGGTGCCGTCCATATCGACGGCGATCATGCGGATCATGCCGGGGTGTCCTCCCTTCGATTGTCTCATCGGCTGGGCGGGCTCGACTGCATAAATGCTGAAGCCAGCTCGCGTTTTCTATAAAGTGGCACACCGCCAAAGTGTTCAAACAAAGGCACTTAGGAAAAGGTGCGCGGTAAAGTGTTCATTAGACGTGGCTTAGATGCAAAGTGTTCATAAACAGCGAGTTAGCATGTTGCTTCGCCGTAAGACAGCAGATGATCCGTTATCCGAGGGCGATCTATTGCGTACTCCTTAATTGTAGAGGATGGAGCATAACTCATGTGCAATGTGTATCTCTAACGGAATGAGGTAGATGCGCAACTTTGGGGCTTGACAAGCTTTTGCGCTTGCCGCGTCCGGGAGGCGGGGGGCCAGCGGCATGGAAGCGAGAAGTGGAAGGCCTGAGCTGGAGGTGTTTCGCTTTTTATTTGCTTTAGCAGAGACTTGCCCCTTTGGGCAAGGGCGGAGGAGCGTTCTGGTCAACACAAGGGGTAGTGGTTTTGCTCCGGCTACACCTAGGGCCTGAGTTTTCCACATCCCGAAAGGGAAATCCTCTACGATCCACAACCTTTTCACTTTACAGGGAGCGTCGCGGAGGTGAGTATTGATCTTGCAAGTGGAGCAAAGTGGAGCAAAGCGGAGTAAAACCTCTAAGAACTGCCTGAAGTGTACGCCGTGCGGGCCGAAGAGAGAGGAAGTTGCACCGATCTGGTTTCCTGAAAGTGGTGAAGAGTGTTTCGAGGCAATCATCCGGCGCGCGTGGACGAGAAGGGCCGGTTGAAGTTGCCGGCTACGTTCAAGCACCGCGTGGATGAGGTCTATAAGTCGAACGAGTTTTTTATCACCAGCAAGGACGGCAAGCGGGCGGAGATTTACCCGATGGCCGAGTGGGAGAAGATCGAGGCGAAGATTGCGGCGATCCCGTCGATGAACCCGCTCCGGAAGAGGTTTCTGGAGTTGACGAGCTACTGGGGCCAGGCGGCGGAGATGGATGGACAGGGGCGGTTGGTGATTCACCCCAGACTGCGGGAGGCGGCGCAGACGGTGGCGGAGGTTGAGGTGTTCGGGTTGCAGACGTACCTGGAGGTGGCGAACAGCGCACAGTTCCAGGCGGAGTTGGCGCCGTTGACGGAAGCGGACCAGATGGCTCTGTCCGAGTTTGGGCTGTAGTGGACGAGAAGTTTAGAGACGAGAAGTTGGAAGACGGAGAGTTCGAAGAGGTTGCGGAGGCGAGGTTTTCTCCCCAGGGAGAGCGCGGACTGCGGAAGCAGCAGCATACGCCGGTTCTTTTAGAAGAAGCGATGGAGTATTTGAAGGTGCGGCCGGGCGGCGTGTATGTAGACGCGACGCTGGGTCTGGCGGGGCATTCGGCGGCGTTGGCGCGCAGGCTGGGCGCGGGGGGCAGGCTGGTCGGCTTCGACCGCGACCCGCAGGCGATGGAGCTGGCGAAGGCGCGGATGGCGGAGGTCGCGGCGGAGCTGGGCGGCGAGATGCCCGAGGTGGTGTATGAGCCGCGGGCGTTTTCGGAGGCGGCTAGCGCGATTGCACCGGGAAGCCTGGACGGCCTGCTGGCGGACTTCGGCGTGAGCAGCCTGCAGCTGGACGAGGCGCAAAGAGGATTCAGTTTCCGGCACGAGGGACCACTTGATATGCGGATGGATACGCGCGGTGGCGAGACGGCTGGGCAAGTGGTAAATCAGGAAGACGAAAACGAGCTCGCCGACCTGATTTACGAATTTGGAGACGAAAGGAGATCGCGGAGAATCGCCAGAGCCATTGTGCGGGCCCGGCCGTTATCGACGACAGCGGAGTTAGCTCGAGTGATCGCGGCCGCGGCCCCAGCAATGAAAGGCGAGAAGATTCATCCGGCGACGAAGACCTTTCAAGCACTCCGGATTCGAGTGAACGATGAGTTGGGCGAGATCAAACGGCTGTTGGAGATCGCGCCGCGATTGTTGAAGCCGGGCGGGAGACTGGTGATGATCAGCTTTCACTCGTTAGAGGACCGGCTGGTGAAGGATGCGTTCCGTGAGTGGGGCCGGGCGAAGAGTTTCGAGGTGTTGACGAAGAAGCCGGTTATAGCGGCGGACGTCGAGGCGAGAGGGAACCCGCGATCGCGCAGCGCAAAGATGCGAGCGGCGGAGAAGGTTTAGCAACAGGAAGCGTTCCAAGTTTAGCAACACGAGATCGGACCGGGGTTGTCCCACCTTCTTTCAGGCGAAAGACAACCAAGTAAGACAAGTCCCTTCCTCCCTAGCGACCCCGGTCCGGTCGATTCAGGAGGAGCGGCAAAGAGATTTGTAACGGAAGCGGGAGCAGAAGCGCATGGCGACGATGGCGATTGGCGCGGGGATGATGGC
>CAXTRY010000115.1:0-8405 GCA_964246805.1 uncultured Acidobacteriaceae bacterium | reverse complement strand
AAGAGGTACTTGAGGCGGGCGCGGGTGCGGTTGTCGCGCAGGGCTTCCTGTTCGCGGAAGATCTCGGCGACGGCGACGGTGACTGCGAGGGCTTGGTCCTGGCGGATGAAGGCGGAGATGCGGACGGCGAGGTGGGGCTCGGTGGAGAGGCCGCCGCCGACGCGAAGTGTGTAGCCCACTTCGTCGCCGCGTTTTACGGCGGTGAAAGCCACGTCGTTGATCTCAGGGTAGGAGCACCAGAGGGGGCAGCCAGTGACGGAGACCTTGAACTTGCGGGGGAGATTATAGAAGTCGGGGTTAGCGGTGAGGTGGTGAGCGATCTCGATGGCGAGCGGACTGGAATCGACTAGCTCGTGCCGATCAAGGCCGGCGAGGGGGCAGCCGGTGACGTTACGGACGACGTCGCCGCAGGCACCTTTGGGTGAAAGGCCGATCTCGGTGAGTGCGTCGACGACTTCGACGACGGAGGCGAGGGTCAGCCAGTGGAGCTGGATGTTCTGGCGGGTGGTGATGTCGGCCAGGTTGCGGGCGTGTTTGCGGCAGAGGCCGCCGATGACGCGGAGCTGGTGCGCGGTGAGGATGCCGTTGGGCAGGCCAATGCGCATCATGAAGAATTCGGTGGCTTTGCCTTCGCCGCCGATACCGCCGGTTGCGCCGAGACCGTCGCCCTGGGTGTAGATGCCCCACCATTTAAAGTAGAGGCCGGTCCATTCAGGTAGGACGGCGTCGCGGCCCGCCGGATTAGCGGCGAAGGCGCGGACCTCGTCCCAGGCTTCCCAGGGGTTTTTGGCGAGCTTGAGGCGCTCGGAGCGCTGGGCTTTGGTCTCTTTCGCGGGAACAGGAGGTGTGGCAAGATCGGACATTTCTATTCGATTCCTTTGGAGGAGAGGAGGATGCGGCACGGATCGATGCAATGAAAACGCCCACCGGATGTGGTCGCCGATGAAAAGCGTCCTCTAAAGGGCGTCCTAGTTTAGGAAGTAGCAGTCTTTCAACGCAATATGCCGACACAACAATGTGCCACACGAGTGTTATACAGTGCAGACGTGACAAAGCGGCGGCCGGTCGTAAGCAGAGGTCATGTTCCTCAGGGTAGCGGGGCATGAAGGATGCGTCAAGAAAAGCTGCGAGTTCAGTCCACAATTTGTAGTATAAGATGATCGACTAACTGATGTGTCGCGCACCACGCCTGTCTCGGAAAGCATCTTATTGCGAATGACGGCAAACAAGACCTCCTCCGAAGAAGACCCACGTAAAAAGAGCGGTCCCAGTCCCGCACTATTCTTTGTGTTGCTCGTACTCCTTATCGCGGGAATCGCAGTATTTATGATCCTGCGTCCGGGAGGTGGATCGTCAACCGGGTTAGGGCGCTCAGGGACTACATCTCCGTCCTCATCGCAGCAGTAAGTTTAGATCGAGCCATCAATCTAATCAGCCGTGGCGAGCGACATTTTATGCCGTACATCGGAGCCGCGTATCCAGAAGATCACGTCTTCGGCGATATTCGTGGCGTGGTCGGCGGCACGTTCGAGATTGCGCGAGATGATAATCGCGTTTAGCGCCTGTTCGGATACGTGCGGGTGGAGTTGCATGACCTCGACGAGCTCGGCCTGAACGGAACGATTGATGCCATCGACCTCATCATCCATGGTAAGAACGGATTCCGCGAGCTTTGCATCGGCCTCCAGCAGCGCCTGGATAGCGGTGCGAATCATCACACCGACCTTTAGGCCCATGTTTTCGATGTCCACGGGCAGCGAGATCTTCGGTCGATCCTCGAGCGTTTCCGCGCGCTGTGCGATATTCATGGCCTGGTCGCCGATGCGTTCGAGATCGCCATTGATTTTGATGACCGACAAAATGAAACGGAGATCGATGGCCATCGGCTGCTCCTTGGCCAGTAGATCGTGGGCCATGTCGTCGACATCGCGCTCGGCGGCGTTGACGGCGGTCTCAATCTCGCGGACATGCTTGCAGAGGCCAAGATCGCTCGATAGGTAGGCCTCAAGCGAGAACTCAAGCGCCTGTTGTGAGAGCGCGGCCATGGCAAGCAGCTTGTCTTTCAAGGCGTCGAGTTGCTGGTGAAAGTGGATGCGGGGCACGGCGTCTCCCTGTGGAGTGGACAATGTTCTATTGTGACGCAAATGGAAGGACTCTGTGTGAATGAGGCGTGACTGGCGTCCTGTTATGGATATAGGAGATACGATTGACGGCGGGTTTTGAAGGCTGCCAGAGGGGCGGCCCACGTGGCGGCGATGGTGCGGGGGTCGGTGTTGGCTTCGAGGGCTTGTATCATGGCGGCGTTTGCGATGATGGTGTTGGCTTTGGCGAGGTTGAATTGGATGAGGTATAGGTGGTGGAGGGCGGCGAGGAGTTCGATGCCCAACTCGGGAGCGTCGAGCAGGGTGCGGTCGGTGACGGTGAAGCGGATGCCGGGGATGGTTTGGCCATGGTAGGGATAGCGGTTAGTGTCTTCGGGGACGGGGTTGGTGGTGGGGGCGATGGCGACGCCGGGGATGTGGCGGGCTTCCAGATAAGCCGCCAACTCTTGGGCATCGATATAGGGTGCGCCGATCTGCTCGAAGGGGTGGTCGGAGCCGCGGCCCACGGAGACGTTCGTAGTTTCGACGAGGGCTGTGCCGGGATAGAGGATGGCGGCGGTGAGGGAGCGGAGATTGGGGCTGGGATTGATCCAGGGAAGGCCCGTCTGGTCGAAGTATTCGGCGCGGGTCCAATTTTGTAGGGGGACGACGGTCAGGCGGGTGTCGAGGTGTTTTTCGGCGACGACGTAGCGGGCGAGTTCGCCGAGGGTGAGGCCGTGGCGGACGGGCAGGGGGATGTAGTTGATGTATGCGCCGGGTTTCGAGGGATCGGAGATGGGCCCTTGGACCTGTGCGCCGCCGGTGAGCGCGGGGCGGTCGAGAACGATGATCTCGGTGGGGGTTCCGGCGGCGGCTTCGAGGAAGTACTCGAGGACGGTCTCGTAGGTGTAGAAGCGAGTGCCGGCGTCCTGGAGGTCGATGACGACGGCGTCGAGCTTGGCGAGATCGGCGGATTTGGGGCGGCGGTCGGACTCCTTCGCGCCGTAGAGGCTGATGATGGGAAGTTGGGTGGCCGCGTCGGTCTCGGCGCGGAGGTGTTCGGTGTCCTGCATGCCGGAGAGGCCGTGTTCGGGGGAGAAGAGGGTGGTGAGTTGGACTTGGGGGAGCGCGTGGAGGAGGAGGTCGATGGTGCGGTGGCCCTGGGCGTCTAGGCCGGTTTGGTTGGTGAGGAGGCCGAGGTTGAGGTGGTTGAGGTGGCTGTGGTGGCGGGTGGCGGCGTCGGCTAGGGCGGCGTAGTGGGTGGAGGCGAGGACGTCGATGCCGGTGAGGACCCCACCCTGCGCGATGAAGCCGCGCGAGGATGGGGCACCTGGCGGTGCAGATGTAGAGCCGCTGATGAGAGCCGTTGATGGCCCAGTATCGATTGTCTTGGGTGGTATGTGGTTGTCGATGATAGAGATGCCTGGACAGCCTTCGCAGTGTGTACACATACATTGGCCTGCGGAGTTATGGCTTCTAAACCATGCGGGGCTTAGCCCGAGGACTTGAGCGGCGGTGGTGGCGAGCTGGCCTCGGAGGGCACTGATGTTGGCTCCGCCCCGGGGGTGGATGGCGTTGGCGAGGAGGATGACGTAGGTGTTGCTGGCCGGATCCATCCAGAGCGACGTACCGGTGAAGCCAGTATGGCCGAAGGAGCCGATAGGGAAGATGGAGCCCCTAGGGCGGGAGAAGGCGGAGTTGATGTCCCAGCCAAAGCCGCGGAGGGCGACGCCTTTGGTCGGCTGGCCGTCCGGCGTAAAGATCGTGGCGGTACTCTCGGCGGTGGGGGGTTGCTCCGGGGTGGTCATCAGGCGGAGCGTGGCCTGGCTGAGGGGGAACGGGCCGGTGTTGCGGGTGAGTTTGTCGAGCAGGGCCTGGGCGAAGAGGCCGATGTCGTTAGCGGTGGAGAAAACGCCCGCGTGTCCGGCGACTCCGCCCATGCGGCGGGTGGTGGGATCGTGGACGGTGCCCCGGAGGAGATGGTCGAAGTTGGGATTGAGGGAAGGGTTGGACTTGGATTCGTCGTCGTGGGCGGTGGGGGCGGTGCGTGAAGTCCAGTCGCGGTCATACCAGATGTTGCCGAAGGGACACGGCCCTGTCGAAGCTGAATCAAAGCCTGCGCCGGAGGGGCCACCGCAGGCTACCCCGCTTGAGGGATAGCCCGTGTAAATCATGACCATCGGGCGAAAGATGTGCTCCCGTGCGTAATCGTCGAGCGTTAGCCCGCTTAGCTTTTCCACCAGTACGCCGAGAACGATGTAATTGATGTCGGAGTATTCAAAGTGGGTGCCGGGGATGCCGGTGAGGGGGGAGGCGAGGGCACGGCGGAGACCTTCAGCCTTGTCGGGGGCGGCGAGGCCCCAGGGGTCTTTGAGGTCGACATCGGGCGGCAGGCCGGAGTAGTGGGTGAGGAGTTGGCGGATGGTGACGGCACTCTTCCCGTTAGCGGCGAAGGCGGGGAGGTATTTGGCGACGGGGTCGTCGAAGGCAAGCTTTCCCGCCTCGTAGAGCTGCATGACGGCCGCGGCGGTGGAGAGGCATTTCGAGAGCGAGGCCATGTCGAAGGTGGTGTCTTCGGTCATGGGCTCGGCGGGTGAGGGGGTGCCGTCGAGTCCGGGTTCTCCGGCGAGTTTGCGGACGCCGAAGGCTTGGTGGAAGACGACCTGGTTATTGTGGCCGATGAGAACGACGGCTCCGGGGAGTTTTTTGTCGGCGATGGCTTGGGTGAGGAGGGTTTGGATGGAGGAGAAGTCGTAGGCTTGTGGGCCGGGGAGAGACTCGGAACGCAGATTACCTACGGGAATGACAAACAGAACAGCAAGGGCGACAGCGATGGCTTTGTGCCGGGATTGTTTGCGGAAGAGGAGACTGGCGAGGGAACCGATGGCGAAGGTCACGAGTGCTCCGAGGAAGACGTACCAGGTGAAGGCGATGTGCGGTACAACGATTTTAGTGGCTGCGTCGAAGTCGACGGTGATTGTTCCAGGTGAGTCGACGTGAGAGGGAACAATGTCTGCCGTCCAGAGCACGCGACCCGGAAAGAGCCAAAGGACGAGGTTCGTCGCAAACCCGGCGATCATGCCGAGGATGGCTCCGGTCTGGGTGGCGTAGCGGGTGAGGGTGCCGAGCAGGAAGACGCCAAGCAGCGCGCCATAAGCGACCGAGGCGATGGACAGGCCGATCTCGACGACATGGCCTTTGCCTCCGGCGTGGACGCTGTAGACGGCTACCGCAAACAGAACAATAGCCCAGAAGACGGTCGAAAGTTTGGCTGCAAGCGAAGTGTTGGTAATTCGGGTGTACGCCACTGAGTCTCGATCTTTCAGCAGGAGCGCGCTCGTCTTAGCATCTTCAGCTCGCTCGTCCTTTCTCCATCGCTCAAACCGCATCGGTGCTAAAAAGTCGACGACGGTGGTGCTGGAGAGCGAGTTGAGGGCCGCCGAAAGGTTGGACATGGCGGCGGCCATGATGGCTGCGACCAGCAGACCGGCGATCCCGACCGGCATTTCAGCGACGATGAAGGTGGGAAACAAGCGGTCGGGAGCCGTCGCCACGCCCGCGCCGTAGAAGACCCACAGGCCGGCTCCGATCAGCAGGAAGAGGGTGAACTGGACAAAGATGACGACGCCGGAGGAGAGCAGCGCCAGCCGCGAATCGCGCGGGGAGCGGGCGGCGAGCATCCGCTGGACCATGAGTTGGTCGGTGCCGTGGCTCGCCATGGTGAGGAAAGTTCCGCCGATCAGACCGGCCCAGAAGGTATAGGTCTGGGTGAGATTGAAGGCGAAGTGGAAGAGGTGGAACTTGCCGGCGGCTCCGGCGGCGGCGTGGATGTGCGCCCAGCCGCCGGGGACGCGCGCGCCCAGGGTGACGATGGCGACGAGCGTTCCGCCGAGATAGATGACCATCTGGACGACGTCGGTCCAGATGACGGCGGCCATGCCTCCTTCGAAGGTGTAGAGCAATGTCAACAGGGAAATGATTCCAATAGACAGCGTGTCGCGGGTGCCGATGGCGATGCCGACGACAATGGAGACGGCGAAGACGCGGACCCCTTCGGCGGCGGCGCGGGTCAGCAGGAAGAGCCCGGCGGTGACTTTATGGAGGGTTGGGCCGAAGCGCCGGTCGATGAGCTGGTAGGCGGTGAGCATCCGGCCTTCGAAGTAGAGCGGAAGGAAGAGCAGCGCGACGACGATGCGGCCCAGCATGTAGCCGAGGACGATCTGGAGGAAACCAAAGTCGCCGGTGAAGGCCACGCCGGGGACGGAGATGATGGTCAGCGTGGAGGTCTCGGCCGAGACGATGGAAAGCGCGATGGCCCACCAGGGGACGGTGTTGTCGGCCAGGAAATAGTTTCTGAGTGACTGATCTTTGTTCGACTTGCGAAAACGCAGCCCGAAGAGGGTGATGCCGAGGAGATAGACGACGATCAGGGCGAGGTCGACGAGGTGGAGGCGGGGGGGCATCGTTGAGCCATGATAGCGGGTGCCCCACCCTTCGCAAAGGCGCGAAGTATGGGGCACCCGACAGTTCTGCGATGCACAGGCTATGAACCAGCTTAGTAACTAAAGACGATTCCGCTACACCCTAATATCTAAGAGCGATTATCTGTCGGTCGCATACCACTTCAAAAAATCAGCCCAAATCCTCTCGCAGGTGCGGAGCTTCATAGGTGTACTTATGCTCCATTGTTTTCGTAAGCTCGCCGTGCACGCTTTTACCGTTGCTGTCTTTAGCGCAACGGCTTTCGCTCAACAACACCTGCCGCCATGGCAACCATCACCAGGACACAAGCAGGTCATGATCTGGCCCGGAATCGCGCCCGACCCTATCGTCTACGACGGCCCCGAGTATTCAGAAAAGGTAGAGCGCAAGGATGAACTTGTGGCGGGTAAGCCTTGGTTGTCGGATGAGCGCGTCTCCGTGCCAACGATGACGGTATATTCACCAACGACCAAGAACACCGGAGTTGCCGCCGTTGTCTTTCCAGGAGGGGGTTATCAGATCCTGGCTATGGATTTAGAAGGTACCGAAGTTTGCGACTGGCTAACCTCAAGAGGCATGACGTGCGTGCTCTTGAAATATCGCGTTCCAGGTTCATCGAAATTCCCTAAGTCAGGTGCCTATCCCCAAGCCCAGCAAGCCTTGGACGATGCACAAAGGACCATCAGCCTAACTCGCCTTCATGCTGCTGAGTGGCACGTCGATCCACATAAGATTGGAGTTATTGGCTTCTCTGCGGGCGGTCATTTGGTGGCGGCTACAAGCGTTCACTTCGCTAAGCGCGTCTATCCCCGTATCGATGCAGCGGACGACGTGAGCTGCCGACCCGACTTTGCCATAGCGATCTATCCCGGTCACCTTATGGTTGCTGAGAACAGCTTCGCTCTCCAACAAGACGTAAAGAACCATCTTTCCAAGCAGACACCGCCCACTTTCCTCCTTCAAAACGAAGACGACAAGGTAGACGGTGTAGAGCAAGCCCTCTCTTACTATGCCGGACTAAAACGAGCCGAAGTTCCAGTCGAAATGCACTTATACGCGCAAGGGGGCCATGCCTTTGGCTTGCGGCGTACTAATCTTCCCGCAACCGCGTGGCCTGACTTAGTAGATAAGTGGCTGGTCACGATTGGTATTTTGGAACACCAGTAGCGTTTATGTTGGATAGCATAAACGATTTACGATTAGTGAACTGGCCAGCTGCGACTCAGTTGTCAGCTCATCGCGGTTAGGGCGAGGCCCTGGGCGACGGAGGTGAACTCGTTGCCGGCGCGGATGCGGGCGGGGGTGAAGCGGGACTCGAAGAGGCGGCGGACGGCGGGGACGAAGCTGGTGCCTCCGGTGAGAAAAACGCGGTCTACATCCGTAAGTGATAAGCCTGTATTGGTGAGGAGGGTGTCTATAGTGGTCTCGATAGCCGCGAGGTCGTCAGCGATCCAAGACTCGAAGTCGGTGCGGGTGACCTCGGCGCGTATGTCCATGCTGCCGTCGCGGAACTGGAAGGGCGCGGTTTCGTAGTTGGAGAGGTCGATTTTCAAGCGCTGGACGGCCTGGTGGAGCTGGTAGCCGAGGTCTTCGTCGATGAGAGTGATAAGGGCGATGATCTCTTCGGGGTGCTCGGCGCGGCGTTGGGCGGCTTTCAAGATCTCGGCGACGTTGCGGGTCTTCAGGAACGAGAGGTAATGCCAGCGTTCGAGGTTGCGGTAGATCCATGCGGGTGCGGCGGGGATGAGGACCGGGGGGCGGTCGGCGGCGTGGGCGATGGCGCGTTCGAAGGAGTCGGACCCGAGGGCGGGGGAGACGAGGCGGCGGACGCTGCGGGCGTCG
>CAXTRY010000114.1:0-8556 GCA_964246805.1 uncultured Acidobacteriaceae bacterium | reverse complement strand
GAGGGGGCGCGGTCGGGGTCATGGTGGGTTTCGAGGAAACCGGCGGCTATGCCCACGGCTACGGCGGCGCGGGCGAGAGTAGGGATGAACTCGCGCTGGCCGCCGGAGGTGGTGCCCCGGCCGCCGGGCTGCTGGACGGAGTGGGTGGCGTCGAAGACGACCGGCGCGCCGGTACGAGCCATGATGGGGAGCGAGCGCATATCGGAGACGAGGGTGTTATAGCCGAAGGAGGCACCGCGCTCGGTAAGAAGGACGTTGCGGTTGCCGGTGGAGGTGAGCTTCTGGACGACGTTGGCCATGTCCCATGGAGCAAGGAACTGGCCTTTTTTTACGTTGACGATGAGGCCGGTGGCGGCGGCGGCGAGGAGGAGGTCGGTCTGACGGCAGAGGAAGGCGGGGATTTGGAGGATGTCTACGTGGTCGGCCAATAGAGCGCATTGGCTTGGCTCATGGATGTCGGTAATGACGGGTAGGTGGAGGGTGTCGCGAATTTCGGCGAAGATGGGGAGAGCTTCAGCGAGGCCGGGGCCGCGTTGCGCGGCGGCGCTGGTACGGTTGGCTTTGTCGAACGAGGTTTTATAGATGAGGCCGAAGCCGAGGCGGGTGGCGATCTCTTTGAGGGCGGCGGCGATTTCGAGAGCGTGGGCGCGGGATTGAAGGACGCAGGGGCCCGCGATGACGGTGAGCGGAAGGGAATTGCCGATGCGCAGGCCGCGAATTGTAACGATCGGGTTTGGTTCGGTCACGTCTACCAGTGTACGGTGGGAGTAGTCGGCTGAGTTCGGAGGACGAACGGGTGATGCATTGGAAGCGTTGGGTGATGACGGTCGCGGTCGCGATTCCGGTTGCGATGGGCGCGCAGCAGCTCGAGATTAAGACCAAGCTGGGCAAGTTGGAGGGGAAGGTGGATACGTCGGCGTCGAAGCCGGTGCGGGCGTTTCTTGGGATTCCCTATGCTGCGCCGCCGGTGGGGCCGTTGCGGTGGCATGAACCGGTGCCTCCGGCGAAGTGGAAGGAGTCTCGGCAGACAAAGGAGTTCGGCTCGCGGTGTATGCAGCCGGCGATCTTCAACGATATGGTCTTTCGCGATCCGGGGGTGAGCGAGGACTGCCTGACGCTGAATGTGTGGACGCCCGTGCCGGATGCGAAGGCGAAGCTGCCGGTGATGGTTTGGATCTACGGTGGTGGATTCGTAGCGGGAAGTACGTCGGAGCGGCGTCAGGACGGGGCACAGCTGGCGACGAACGGCGTGATCGTGGTGACGATGAACTACCGGCTGGGGGCGTTCGGGTTTCTGGCGACGAAGGATTTGGCGGCGGACTCAAAGCGGGGCTCAGCGGGGAATTACGGGTTGATGGACCAGACGATGGCGCTGTATTGGGTGAAGGAGAACATCGCGCTGTTTGGCGGCGATCCGAACAATGTGACGCTGTTTGGGGAGAGCGCGGGATCGTACTCGGTGAGCGCGCAGATGGCGTCGCCGCTGGCGAAAGGGCTGTTCCAGCGGGCGATTGGAGAGAGTGGTGGGGCGTTGTATGGGACCGGCGGAGTTTCGTTCAAGCCGCTGGAGACGGTGGAGGATCAGGATGCGGCCTGGGCGCAGGCGAATCTGGGGACGAACGCTCTAGGAGAGCTGCGAGGCAAGACGGCGGAAGAGGTGATGGCCGCGCAGATGAAGAAGGATGCGAAGGGCGAGACGACGCACTTCGGCGGGGTGGTGGATGGTTATTTTCTGCCGGAACCGGTACCCGCGATCTACGCGGCGGGTAAGCAAAACGACGTCCCGCTCCTGGCGGGTTGGAACCGGGATGAGGGTGGCGTCGATCCAAAGATGACGGTGGCGGGACTGAAGACGGAGATCGCGAAGCAATTTCCAGAGCATATATCAACGATTTCAGCTTTATATACAGCTTCTTCGGATGCCGAGGCCGTGCGGGCGGCGGCGGATTTGGCGGGGGATCGCTTTATTGCATATTCCACGTGGAAGTGGATCGATACGCAGACGAAGACAGGAAAGCAGCCGGTGTATCGATACCGGTTCGATGTGGTGGTGCCGGCCGACCCGAACCATCCCAGCGGATTGGCGGCGTATCACTCGGGCGAGATTCCCTACGTGTTCGGCAACCTCGACCTGCTGACCAGCTTTGGGTATCAGTGGGGGCCGGACGATAAGGCGGCGAGCGCGCAGATGCAAAAGTATTGGACTAACTTTGCAAAGACGGGCGACCCGAACGGCGACGGACTCGCGAAATGGCCGGTATACAGCGAGGCCGGCGGGTGGCAGGTGATGCATCTGGGGGCGGAGCCCGGGGCGCGCGCGGACGAATCACGGGCGCGCGAGCTGTTTCTGGATAGCTTATGGGGTAAGTAGCTGTCAGCCGGGCGGATGGGCGAGAAAGCGGTAGCCGATGCCGCGGACGGAGACCAGATGGGCCGGACTGGCCGGGTCGTCTTCGATATAGCGGCGGAGGCGGACGATAAAGTTGTCGATAGCGCGGGTGTCGGTGTCTTCGTGGACGCGCCAAACCTCTTCGAGGATTTGCTTGCGGGAGACGACTTGGCCTTCGCGGTCGGTGAAGTAGCGGAGGAGGTCGGCCTCCATCAGGGTGAGGTGAGTGAAGCGGTTGGGGGCGATGAGCTCGAGCGTGTCGAAGCGGATGGTGCGGTGGGAGAAGATGTACTCGGGTTTCGGGGGTGGGGCGATCATGTCGGGATCGGGGTTTGGGGCTTGCCAGGCCATGCGGCGGAGGAGGGTCTTGAGGCGGGCGAGGAGGATATTGAGGTCGAATGGCTTGGGGAGGTAGTCGTCTGCCCCGGCGTCCAGGCCTTCGAGGATATCTTCGGTGCGGCCGCGCGCGGTGAGGAGGAGGATGGGGGTGAAGCGTCCGGCGGCGCGGAGGGCGCGGACAATGGCGAAGCCGTCGGTGCCGGGTAGCATGACGTCGAGGAGAATGGCGGCAGGGGGGGCTTCGTCGCTCAGGAGGTAAGACAGGGCGGCGTCGCCGTCGGCCTCGTGGTGGGTGCGGTAGCCTTCGGCTTGGAGGTTGAAGAGCAGGCCCTGGGCGAGGTGGTCTTCGTCTTCGATGAGCGCGATGAGGGGGGCGGTCATGGTCGATGCTTTTGCTTGTTGAGGAGGAACTCGATCTTGACGAGCCGTTCCGCCGGTTTCATGTCGAAATCGGCGGTAATTAGGACGCTGTTCGGCATGTCGCTTGCGAGTTCGACCGCGAGGGAATCGACATAGGGGATACTGTGTTCCGCCTTGATGCGAGCGCCACGCTCGGCTCGTTCAGCGGTTACGGAACCGACAGTGAGTTGGAGGGCGCGAAGTTCCGCGATTTCGAACGCGGAACTGTTGAGGCCATGCCGCCGATAGAAAACGCCAATGATCTCACCGAAGTGCATGGAGGAGATGAAGGCTTCCACTTCCCCGCTCAGATGTCGATTGTGAATCTCGCGGACACGATCCATGCCAGCTTCGCGGTCGAGAAGGCGAAGTACGGCGCTCGCATCCAGAACGAACATTACCACTTGTCTTTGTCGCGGGTCAGAAGGTACTCGTCTTCGAGAGAAGGTTCTCCGGCGAACATCCCCTGAAGTGTTTCGAGCGCCTTCCTTGCTCTTTCCGGGTCGAAGGAGAGGCATTCTCTGGGCGTGATCTCGACGTGATGGCCTTGCACGACAATTTCGACCTTGGCACCAGGGGATATACCGAGGGTACGCTGTATCTCGGGGGGAAGGACGAGCTCTCCGTTATAGCCGACGGTCGCGGTGGTTGCCATACGCTGATTGTACTGCGGTGGAGAGATCAAGAGACGAGGGAGACTGTAAGGTGAGTGCAGGCGAGGCCAAGGAGAGAACAGAGGGTGAGGGCCACTGGACGCCTGTGCTTTCCATGGCTGAGATACACGATGAGGATTGTAGCGAACGCGGCAGTCAGCATGGCTTCGTTTGGAAGATGAGGCACGATGGCAAGCCCCGCGAGTGCACCCGCCCATGCTGCGATGAGGTTCAGGATTTGCGGAGTCATGCCTTGACCGTGTCGGAAGATGCGGTTTGGTTGGCAAGGGGGAGCTTGAGGGTGAAGGTGGTGCCTTTGTTGAGGCCGGGGGATGCGGCGGTAATCTCGCCACCGTGCTGGCGGGCGATGGTGCGGACGAGAAAGAGGCCAAGGCCGGTGCCTTTGATCTTGACGAGATCGCGGCCGGGAACGCGATAGAACCGGCGAAAGATGCGCTTGAGCTGGGTGGTGGGGATGCCGACGCCGGTATCGGTGATGGTGAGGGTGGCGGAGGTGTAGCGGGCGATGGCGAGGCGACAGGTGATGCGGACGCCGTTGGGGGAGTATTTGACGGAGTTGTCGAGGAGGTTGAGGACGGCGGTGCGGAGGTCTTCGGGGATGCCGGAGATCGGGAGACGGATGGCCCCGGGCACGGGTTGGAGGAGGATTGCTTCGGGGGGAAGATGGTGGCGCTGGAGAGTGGTGGCGATACAGTCCTGCACAAGGGATTCGAGATCGATGGGAATGCGGTTGAGCTGGCGCTGGCGTTGACCGAGTTCCCCGGCCTTGAGAACCTGCTCGACGGTGGCGAGGAGGCGATCGGAGTCGGCGAGCATGATGGTATAGAAGTGCCGGCGCTGCGCTTCGTCGATGCTGCGCCGTTGCAGTGTTTCGAGGTAGAGGCGGATGGAGGCGATTGGGGTTTTAAGCTCGTGGGTGACGGCGTTGAGGAACGAGTCCTGGCGCTCGTTGCGGCGGATCTCGCGGACGAGGAAGACGGTGTTGAGGGTGACGCCGGCAATGAGGAGCGCGAAGAGGATGATGCCGAGGACGAGATAGGCGGCGCGCTGCTTATTGTCGAGAATCCAGCCAATGTTGAGCGTGACGAGGCCGCCGACGAGAAGCGCGCCGAGAGTGATGAAGAAGGCGATGGCTCCGCGGCGACGGCTAATGTTCATAGGAGCAGGATAGCGGTAGAGCTTTATTTGCCGCAGGCGTTGCCGTGATCGGGGCGGGCTCCCTTGGCTTTGGCGTCGGCTTCGGACAGATAGGAGCCGGCCTTGGTCTTCCCGTAGAAGTCGGTGCCGGGACAATGGTAGACGTTTGAAGAAGTGTTGACCCAGACGAGACCGGGGCCGCCGCCGGGAGCTTGCGGAGTGTTGGCGAGGTTGGCCTTTGGACCCTTTTTAGTGCCGGAAGAGCCGGCGGAGGGTTTTGTCGTCGAAGGTACCGCGGATTGCGCGGATTGCTGAGAGGCCGCCGGTGCGGACGTGTTGGAAGGCGCACTCGTCGATTTCATGCCGGATGGGCTAGCGGTGGAGGAGCTCGATGCCGCGGCGGCGTACCAGTCCTTGACGCCGTTGTGGCCGCGGCAAGCGCCTGATTTACTTGCGGCTGTAGAGTAGGTGCCGTCTTTGCATTGGCCGGTGGCATTGGCGGGCTTGGCGGCGGGGCTGCTCGCGGTTTGGGCCATTACGAGAGGGCTGAGCAGGAGCGTCAGTGCGGCGAAGAGATATTTCAGTCGTGCGTTGTCGGTCATGAAAACTCCAGGGGATAGGATCGCCATCGATGGTATAGGCGTCTCTCTCTATTAGCTAGAAGATTCAGTAAAAGTGCTTAGGGGCGGTACAATCCGGCCATGGCGAGCTTGGGCGAACTGTGGCGGAAGATACGATGGTCGATAGCGCATCGCGGAGTAGCCGGCAGCGCGCGGGCGATTGTCAGCAGGGTTGCTCGGTCAGGGCGTGGAGGGCAGCGCCAAACGCACGCCTTCGACCGGGAGCATGGGGTGGATACGAGCGGGGTGATTACGGGCGGCAATCTCGCCGTGGGCCATGCGCACGACGTGCATATCACGGCGTATGCAGGCATACCGCCGTCGCGCTTTCACGAGACGATCCGACAATGGCTGCTGACGCCGCCGGTGGAGAGAGCGGAGGGCTATGCGTTTGTCGACCTGGGATGCGGCAAAGGGCGGGCGGTGATGCTGGCTTCGCGGCTGGAGTTTCGCGAGGTGATCGGGGTGGAGTTGAATCCGGGGCTGGCCGCGGTGGCGGAGGTCAACCTGGAGGTTTGGAAGGGCGCGGGAAAGGCGTTGCGGCCAGTGCGGGTGGTGTGCGGGGATGCGACGGAGTTTGCACTGCCGGCGGGGCCTTGTCTGCTCTATCTGGCGAACCCATTTGGAGCGGTGGTGATGCGGCGGCTGCTGGAGCGATTGGAGGCGCGCGATGATTCCGGCGCGGTAGAGGTGTTGTATCAAACGCCGCGGCAGGAGGCGGTATTTCTGGAGCGTCCGGCGTGGAGGCTGGAATGGAGCGAGGCGATCGCGACCTCGGCGGAAGATATGGCGGACGAAAACGTGTATGCGGCTACGGACCGGTGCAGCTTGTACCGGTTGCGGGTCCGTGAATAAGTTAGTTCACTCGCCGCCCTTACCTCAGGAGCATGCAGAAGCACAGACCGTTGTCGTCCGGATCGGTTACGGCAAACTCACGCAGACCCCAGGTCTGATCGACTGGTGCCGTGTGAATGGGTGAGTCGGGACGCGAGCTGGTATCCAGGCCGCGCTGGCGAAAGGTGGAGTAACGCTCGTCGACATCGTCCACGAAGACGCGGCTGAGCGAACCGAAGACTCCATCTCCAGTATGGCGGGAGAGCTGTAGCTCGGCTCCGTCTTTGATGAGGTCGATGACTCCGTTGGCCTGCTCGAGGTCTTCGTATCCCGGCCACTTGCGCTCAAAGTCGAGGATGCGCGTGTAGAAGCCCAGGGATTTGTCCAGATCTCGGGACTTGATTACGGGAACAATCTTCATGGCATTCATTTGAGCAGCTTGAAAGGTTAGTACCCCATACTAACGACATTGTAGCCTTCGCCAGCATGGGGAGATCCATGGCAAAGGTTAGGCTCCGGCGGGCTTGGGGTCGCGGCGGTCGAACTTGGCGATCTGTACCTTTTCCGCGAGGCCGATTTTGGAGAGAAGCCAGATGCAGTAGTAGTTGATGTCGAACTCATACCAGGCGAGGCCATGACGGGCGCTGACAGGGTGGGCGTGGTGATTGTTGTGCCAACCCTCGCCGCCGGTAAGGAGAGCGACCCACCAGTTATTGCGAGAGTCATCCTTGGTCTCGAAACGGCGCGCGCCCCAGAGGTGGGTGGCGGAGTTGACGAGCCAGGTGGCGTGGAGGCCGACGGTGACGCGGAGGAAGGTTCCCCAGAGGACCATGCCGAGCGCACCGACGAGGTGGTGACCGGCAGGTGCAAGGGCTGCGCCGAGGATCAGTTGCAGAACGCCGGTGGTGACGAGCGGCAGATAGTGGTACTTCGAGAGCCAGACGTGAACAGGATCGCGGGTGAGGTCGGGGGCGTAGCGGCCGAGTAGCGCGGTCTCGGAGTGGAGGGCGCGGCCGGAGAGGATCCAGCCGGCGTGAGCCCACCAGGTGCCGTCGTGCGGGGTGTGAGGGTCGCCCTCGTGGTCGGAGTTCTGATGGTGGACGCGATGCGTGGCAACCCAGAAGATGGGGCCGCCCTCAAGCGCGAGGCAGCCGCAGGCGGTGACGAAGTACTCGACCCACTTGGGGGTGCGATAGCCGCGGTGCGTCAGCAGGCGGTGGTAGGCGACGCCGATGCCGATATTGATGGCCAGAAAGTACATGACGAAGAAGGTAAGGAGGTTCGTCCAGGAGAAGAAGAAGAGCGCGGCAATGGCCCCAACGTGAAACGCGCCCATGGCGATGGTGGTGATCCAGTTGATGCGGCCCTGCTGGTGCTCGCGGCCCATGCGGAGGTCCTGCTTGACCTTGGTCTGTGCTTCGGAAACTGCGGCAACGGCTGGAATGGGAGCGAGGCGAACGCGTTTCTGGGCGGCGGTCTCTGAATGGAGCGGTGCGGTTTGTTCTTCCTGGGGGATCAGCAGAATCGGGGTCATGTCGTCCTTAAGTTCTTGTTCGAGCGTATGCATTGCTCTATCGACAACGCTATCAGGGTATGGAGGCGAGGGGGTGTAACAGTTTTGTAATCGCGGGAGGTAGCCGCATTTGATACTGTTTGGCCATGCAATCTTTTCAGGCGACGATAGCGGCGGGTATGGTGTGTTTGGCGGCTCGGGGACAAGATGCCGTGGTGAATCTGCCGACGAGCAAGACGTTCGTGGGCGTGGTTCCGGGAAATCCACAGCGGCTGAATAGCTTGCCGATGTCGATGACGATGTCGCCGGACGGGCGGTACGTCGTGACGGTGAACGCCGGATACGGGACGTATGAGTCGCGATATATGCAGTCGCTGGCCGTGATGGATACGCGGACGGGGACGGTGGAGGACTTTCCCGACGACCGGACGGTGGTGGGGGCGAAGCAGACGTTGTACTCCGGGCGGGCGTTCTCGGGCGATGGAAAGCACCTGTACGCGAGCATGGGGTCGACGAGCAATCCCGTGGGGGATGGGGCGAAGAAGGCGGGCTCGGGCGTGGTGGTGTACGGGTTCGCGGACGGGAAGATTGTGCGGGAGCGGATGATCTCGATTCCGCTGCAGCCGTTGGCGGCGGGGCGGACGACGAAGC
>CAXTRY010000113.1:0-8622 GCA_964246805.1 uncultured Acidobacteriaceae bacterium | reverse complement strand
AGGCGCAAACGTAGCTAAACACGGCAACCGCGCCGTCACCTCCGCCTGCGGCTCGGCCGATGTCCTCGAAGCCCTCGGCATCCCCACCCTGCTCTCCCCCGAAGCCGGAGCCGTCGTCCTCCGCGCGCACCGCTTCGCCTTCTTCCACGCGCCCTCGCTCCACCCGGCGATGAAGGCCGTCATGCCCGTCCGCCGCGCCCTCGGCATCCGCACCATCTTCAATCTCGTCGGCCCGCTCGCCAACCCCGCCGGCGCAAGTGCTCAGGTCATGGGCGTCCACAGCGCCCATCTCGTTCCGGTCGTCGCTGAAGCCATGCTCCTCCTCGGCACCCGCCACGCCTTTGTAGTCCACGGCAGCGGCTTGGACGAACTGAGCATCTCCGGCCCCTCTACGATGGCCGAAGTTCGCGACAAGATCGTCACTCTCAGCACACTGAACCCGGAAGACGTTGGCATCCATCGCGCCCCCGTTTCCACTCTGCAAGGCGGCGATGGCCGACAAAACGCCGCCATCCTCCGAGCTATTTTCGCCGGCCAACAAGGTCCTCGCCGCGACATCGTCCTGCTCAACGCCGCCGCCGTCCTCGTCGCCGCCGAACTCGCCCCAAACCTTCCTACCGGTCTCGCTCTAGCCGCCAACGCCATCGATACTGGAGCCGTTACAAATCTTCTCGCCACCCTCGCCACCCCGGCGTAAACTGTTCCCGTCGCTTAGGAGTCTCCATGCCCGCTCTCCCGCCGCCGCAAGCCCTGCTCGACCCTAGCATGGTCACGACCGCCTTCGAACTCCCCGGCTTCCGCATCGTGCGGAACATCGGTGTCGTGCGCGGCATCGTCGTCCGCTCGCGATCCATCTTCGGCACCTTCGGCGCGGGCCTGCAGACCATCATTGGCGGCAACATCACCATTCTCTCCGACCTCTGCGAGAAGACACGCCAGGACGCCTTCGCCATGATGATGCGGCACGCCGCCGAACACGGGGCCAATGCGATCATTGCCGCGCGCTACGACGCCAACGAGCTCATGCAGGGCGTCACCGAAGTCCTCGCCTACGGCACAGCTGTGATCGTTGAGTCCGTTGTCGAATCCGCGGTCGAACCCACGCACCTAAGGAGCTAATCATGGCCCGCATCACCGGCATCGGCGGCATCTTCCTTCGCGCCCGCGACCCCAAAGCTCTCTCCGCCTGGTATGCCGAGCACCTCGGCGTGCAGCTCTCAGCGTATGGCGGCGCGACGTTCCTCTGGACCGACGAAGTGCCCGCCGGCACCGGCATGACGACCTGGTCGGTCTTCCCCGAGGACACGCCTTACTTCGGTCCCGGCAACCAGTGCGCCATGATCAACTACCGTGTCGACGACCTCGACGCCCTCCTCACCCAACTCGCCGCTGCAAAGGTCACCATCGACCCGCATCGCGAAGACGCTTCTTACGGCCGCTTCGCGTGGATTGTCGACCCTGAAGGCAATCGCCTCGAACTCTGGCAGCCGCTCCCGTCCTCAACCTAGATCGAGGACTTGTCATCCTCTGCTCAGCTAGGCGCGAGCCATCGCACGACAGCTGTGGTACTTTGGTCACATTCCATTCCGCCAAGGAAACCGCGCCATGTCCCGCATCGCCACTTCGTTCCTCTTCGCCGCTCTGTTCGCCGTTTCGGCCTGCGCGCAGGTCGTCCTCGCTCCGCTTACCCCGCAGATTGGGTCCTCCAATCCCGTGTCCGCCGAGCCGCTCGTTGCACGGCCCGCCACCAAACCCTGCACCGTCCCGCTCCTCACCAACCAGCCTTTCGCCGACTACTCCGGCAAGCCCTTCACCTACACTCCGCCCGTCGCCTGCCCCGGTCCGTGGGCCAAGGTCGTCCTCACGGCAGATTTCACCGTCACCGCTGGCCGCCAGTTCGACCGCAGTACCCAATTTTTCCTCGGCAATGCCAATATCTTCTACGGCACCACCGCCGAGCCACGCAAAGCGCTCAGCCCTTCGTGGCATATCGAGCGCGACCTTACCGATCTCTCCGCCCTCTTTCAGACGCCTCAAACCGGTCAGGCCATCCTCGGCAATACGGTCAACTCCACCTATACCAGCATCATCTACGGCAACGCCGCCCTCCTCTTCTATCCCGCCTCGACCAAATCACCCGCCCCCGCAGTCCCCGACTTAGTCCTTCCTCTCAACACCGGCAACAGCCCCGCCACCCTCAACACCTCCACCGACCAGCTCGCCGGCACCCTCACCGCCCCGCGCAACACCGAGCGCGCCTTCCTCGACGTCATCGCTCAGAGCCAGATCGGCGATGAGTTCTGGTATCTCAACGCGCCCAACGATCAGGCCGCCGCTCTCGAAACCGGCGGCAACACCGCCTTCCGCGAGACAGAGGTCCTCATCGACGGCAAGCCGGCCGGCGTCGCTCCTATCTATCCTTGGATCTATACCGGCGGCCTCGACCCTTACCTCTGGGAGCCCATCACCGGCGTCCAAACCCTCAACTTCAAGCCCTACCGTGTCGACCTCACCCCATTCGCCGCTCTCTTATCCAACGGTCAACCGCATACCGTTGCCGTCAGCGTCTTCAATGCCAATGGCTACTTTCTTGCCACCGGCACCCTCCTCCTCTACACCGACCGCGGTAGCAAACAGGTAGAGGGCGGCCTTATCCGCAACACCCTTACCGCCCCCACGCCCACTATCACCGAGAACCTGGCTATCGACGCCTCGGGAGCGACCACCGGCACCGTTGCCGTCGGTTCCAATCGGACCTTCGACATTACGGGCTATGTGAACACGTCGCACGGCCAGGTCGTCACAACCCTCCACCAAACTGTCAATTTCCTCAATTCGCAGCAGGTGGACGTCAACGCCAACCTCGGCACACCCGACGTCCAGAACGTCACCCAGACCAGCACCGTCGACTCTCTTACCACCATTGAGTCCGGCTCAACCGTTACGCTTGACTTGAAACACCTCTCCTATCCGCTCACCCTTGATTACAGCTTTCTCGGCAACCTTGACGGCACCTACACCCAGGCTGTCACCTCTGACCAGAAAAACCTTCTCACCGAGACCGAGTCTCGGAACGGTATTCTCGCGTACCAGCAGAACATAAATGAAGAGGTCAATTCCAGCGACACTCTTCAATACAGCGCTTCGTTCGCGCTAACCGCGCCGGGAGTAGGCAGTACGAAGGCCTCGTACACCGGCACGGACTCCAAGGGCACTTGCTACAGCGCCGCACTCACCGCCGCAAACCAGATACTGACGTCGGCGACCGCTACCCGAATCTGCCCCTGAGCGGCGCTAAGGTGCGGAGGTAATCTGAATCCCGTCCTTGCCGACGTTGACACTACTGCCGTCCGGGCCGGAGATGATCCGCAACCCATCGCCGCCGATCGTGACACTGCCGGCATCTTTCGTTCTTCCGTTGGAGCGTGCAGGTGGATTGGAGGGAACCGGTGGCTCGGCCGGTGTCGGGGTCAACGGCCCGATGTTCGTCTTGCGAATAGCGATATCACCATGATTGTTATCGAGACGGACGAGTGGACCGCCTTTACCGATCGTCCCCGTCAGGACAGACTTTTGCTCGCGATCGACCGAGCCGAGCGAAAAGTCGTTCTCAATGGAGCCGTCTTCCGTCGTGGCATTGAGAGAGAAGGCCGCGCTGACCGGCAAGCTGAGGGTGACAGCGCCATCCCGATTTTCCACCGTGATATTGCCCAGAGGCGGAGCGGCACTCAGGTCGACGGTTCCGTTGCGGTTCGTCACCGACAACGCTCCGGCGACGCGCTCCAGTTTGAGATTGCGATTGCGCGTCGTCAGCACCACGGGGCCCGCCATCTGATCGGCGGTAATCTCTTCCGAGCCAATCTCAATCTGACCGTCCAGTCGAGCGAGTTGAAAGTCCGTGCGACTGGTATGGAACCGGATCGCGCCGGCGATATGCTCCAGATGCGTGTCGCCGTAAAAGTCGCCCGTCAGGCTGACTGCTCCTGTTACGTCTGAAAGCGTAAGGTCGTCGGCGTGACCTTCAAGCGTGACTGGCCCGTGGATCTGGTGCGCGGAGAAGGAAGAGCCATTATTGTTGACGCGCGACACCACCGCGCCGGTGATCGAGGAGAGCGCGATATCGCCGTGATTGGCCGTAACGGTTAGCGGGGCGTTCAGCGTGTCGATATGGACATCACCATGGTTCGCATTGACGATCAGCGCAGCCGTGGGCGGAATGGTGAGGGTCAGGTTCGCGGAGGAACTCGCCCGCGACGGCACCGTGATCGTGGCCGATGCGGCGTTCATCGCGATATGAGGCGAGAGCGCGCGGGCCTCCAGCTCAGCCCCGGCATCGGAACTGGAATAAACCTGTTTGTGAGTGGCGAGATGAATCTGGCCATCCGTGCTGGTGCCGGAAATAGTGATATCGCCATGCGGGTTGTCGACCGTAAGCGTACCGCCCGCCGGAAACGCGAGGTCGCTCGATTCGTCGCTCTCGTGGCGGCTGCCGAAGAACTCGGCGACATTGTCGGGGTTGATGGAAAAGTCATTGACGATCAGGTTGTTCCAATCGCGCGTCTGATGGAGCGTAGCGCCGACGAATGCGAGAATAAGGAGCAGGACCACCGCACCTCCGGTTCGGCGGCGACCATACAGCTGCGCGGGATTGCCGGGTACAAAGCGGTCGAAGGCCCATTCAAGCAGCAGAATCGCTCCGCCCAGCACGAGCAGAAGCGGCCACCATCGGCCATACCATGTCCACGCGCGCAGTCCGGACAGATGACCTGTTTCCACGAACAAGAAGACGACACCGACGAAGATCGCCAGAACAGGACCCAGCAACGAGCCGCGGCGCATGGCTTGGGTCTGAAAACGAAGCTGATCCCGATGCGCCCTCGCCTGGTCGCGCATCATGCGCCGCTGATACTTGAGGACACGCGGGTCTTGCCCGTAAGGAGTGTAGGGAGGAGGGACGCTGGCCATGATCTTATCTCCCTTCCTGGGTAGGGACGACTCCCGTGGAGGTTACCGTCCCTACCGGCGCCGGAGGAACCGGGCCAGGCGTGTATGGGAAGGCGGCCGCCGCCGGTGGATACGCATAACGCTGTAGCAGCGCCATAATGCCTGCAAGGATGATGAACAGAGGCCAGCTACGCGCCCAGGAAAGGACATTGAATGTATCCAGAAGAAACAGAATGCCCACCAGAACGACCCAGACAGAGCCCCGCAAAGCCGCGAAGACTCGTTGCTGATACAAGGGCGAGCCGTCATCCTCAAGCGGCTGACCCGTGGAAGTCATCTTGCGCACAAAGAGCCAGACGCCGAAGCCGATGACGAAAAAAGGCAAGATACGGTGAACAGGAAACCCGCGAAGTATCCCCGTGCTGCCGAAGAAAAAAATCAGTCCCAGACCGATCAACACGATGGCTCCGGTAGGAAAGCGATTCTGCGGAGCGGGCGCGGAGAGCGAATCGCCGGCAACGGGCATGTAAGCTGGGGCTGGCGGCGCGGCATGGCTGAATGGCTGGCTGTAGGGCGGTGAGGTGCTCCACGCATCCGTAGGCGGCGCGGCGGAACCGGTATAGGTTGGACCTCCGCTTGCACTTTGGGTAAATACGGTGCGATCCGCCGAAGCGTAGTTGACGTTCCCGCCGGCATCCTGGGTAACGTGCGTTCCCGCTGGGGCGGCTGGGTAGACTGTCGGAGCGCCGGTTCCCGGCATCCAGCTTTTACCGAATCCGAACCGTTCGCCGATATCGTTGAGACCGAATGGGTTGGGAAGCACCGTACCATCGCGACGCGCACGAGCAGTGTGGTACGCCTCAAAGGCCATGTAAAACTCCCAGCCGGCGACGAACAGGCCGAAGATACCGTTGGAGTCGGCAAGACTGACCAGAACGGCGAAGACAATCAGGTGGACGACACCCTTGGCGTACTGACCGTTGTACATCGCGCCGACGCCTGGAATGAAGCCGAGCAGCGCGGCTAGGCCAGGATTCGGTCCGCCATGTGCATTTGGGATTGGAACGCCAGCCGCGGTCTGCGTTCCAAACGGAGCGGCATCCACTCCCGCCAACCGGGCAGCCAGGCAAGGTTCACAAAAAACACCGGCACCGATGGTGCGGGAGCACTCCGCACAAAGCGGCTTTCCGCAATGCTGGCAAAAGGAGACACGTTCGCGGTCGGGATGGTTGGCACAGTTCATGCGCGTTCCCCTTTCTCAATCAAGATGTTGCCGTAATGCAGCAGCGCGAGTGTCTGCGTTACCATTCCAGCCGATGGCCTCTGCCGATGGCTGCTGCCGCTACCTGGTCGCGGTGTCGCACGTTTCTGCTGGGAATCGGGTTCATTCGCCGGAGCTTTTGTCGGCGTGGGCTCATTGTCGCCGGTCCGCTGTAGCTCCCGAACGCGCGACTCCAGTTCGTACACCACGCGCAGATTGTCGTAGTAGCGAATCACGGAGGCATTGGCCTGGTAAAACGTGCGGCGCAGGCTCGATGGCTTGAGTTCTCGCGTATGAAGCTCGTTCAGCTGTACGCCGGTCAAATTCAGGGTTAGTCCAACGGAAAAGAACGCCATGGCCGCCGTCATCGCAAGGCGGGGCTGAATCAGTACGTTATGGAGGGAACGAAGCATCGACTTGCCCCGAACGGGCAGTACATAAAGGTTTGTGCCGGTAGGCAGTGATGCTGCCGCGTAGGGCAATTCACCGGCAACGGCCATGGGCTGTTCAAAGCCCGTTATAGGGATTACCTCAACTTTCGTCCGCTGCAGGATACGTTCAACCAGCAGAGCCGGCGGCTCAGGACGGGGATCACGCAGCATCTCCAGCCACGCCGCGCCGCGTTGTGCGTCGGCAAGCAGCTCGGCGCAGCCCGCGCACGACAGAACATGCTGATCGAAATTCAGCTGCTCCTCCACGGAAAGCGTTCCATCCAGTGCGTCGGCCAGCATCCCTTCGCACTCCGCGCATCGTGAAAGATCGCCCATGCTGAGCGGCTTGCTGCTGCCAAATTCAAGAACATCCCGGCTAATATTCGACATGTTAAACCACCTGTCCTTCTATACGTTTCAGAAGCCTTGCCAGTTCCCCGCGGCCCCGGCTGATGCGACTCTTGACGGTGCCTTCGGGGATGCGTAGAACGGCGGCGATCTCTCTGTAATCCATATCTTCAAGATCGCGCAGGATCACTGCTTCGCGCAGCTCCGGGGAAAGCTCCGCCAACGCGGCTTGTATGCGCACCTTCAGTTCCATGCCCGCGACATGATGATGCTGCGAGGGTCGCGTATCGGCCAGGCGATCGGCCATCGTCGGTCCACCCTCTTCGCTGTCGAAGCTCACGTCCAGCGATCCCGTGGCTCGCTCCATACGGGTACGGCGGAAATGATCGACCAGCAAATTACGCGTGAGCGTCGTAATCCATGTTGTAAAGCTGCCCTTTGCCATATCGAAGGCCGGCAGATTGCGGTGAACCTTAAGGAAAACGTCCTGTGTCAGGTCTTCGGCATCGCATGCAGACCCGGTAAAGCGATAGCAGATGCCATAGATGCGCCGGTGCTGCGCAATGACCAATTCCCGCCAAGCACTACTTTCCCCGGCCAGGCATCCACGTACAAGCTGCAAACTGGCGGCGTGGGCAGCCTCTTGGGCGGCTAGGTCGTGGGAAGTATGCGGAGTGCGTGCCACATTAGCCTCATGGGTCCGCCAGCCGCCGGTAAAATGTGGCTGTGAAGGCTGTGATGCATCGCGCGGCGGCGTTGACTCGGAAGTCTGACGGGTAACAGGCACCCTGCCCGAAGTGCCCGGCATGCCGCTCAACGGAGACGAAATCGTCATGTGAAGAACGCCCATGCACCGCAATACGCAAGGGCGTTCGAGTTTGTTCAACGCCGGTTACGGCAATTAGGGCGTCGGTGCCGTGATTATGCCACAGGCTACCCGATTGCCCGCGTTACCGGTAGGATCTGTCTTCATATCATCAGCCTTCTCATGGACCATAATCGAATGGCCGAGCACGGAGTTCGGAGCATTGAGATCAAGTGAAAGGTAGTCGACCTTAAATGAAGCCTCAGCCGTGTGCTGCTCACCGACTGTGATATTTTGTGGCAGATCGCCCGCGTGATGACCCATGGGGTTCATCATCCCGTGCTGCTTGCTGTCGGGATTCAAATGACCGCCAGCCGTCTTAAAATCGGGCGCGTCGCAAACCGGGTTCTGATGAATGTGAACGGCATGATCGCCGATCGGCAGGTTCTTTAAATTGAGCTTGATATCGAGCTTGCTCTTATCCTGCTTGAAAGTCGCGGTTCCGGCATCGTCACCCGTTGAGGTCTTCAATGAAACGACAACAACAGAACTTTTGGCTTTCGCAAACGCCGGAATGATCACGCAAGAAGATAGTGCGAAAAAAGCAACGAACAGACGGCGCATGGAGGATCTCCTGATTCACCTTAGAACACAGCATACCGCAATTAGGTCAATCACATGCAGATTTAAGAGCTTGTTTACTGCAAGTCTTATAGCTTATCTAATTTTGCTTTACAGATCACGGCCATGCAAAAGCCCCACCCTTTTGGGGTGGGGCTTGGATTATGCCGGCGATCACCTAATCTCCCACACACTTACGCGTGCAGTACCAT
>CAXTRY010000112.1:0-8777 GCA_964246805.1 uncultured Acidobacteriaceae bacterium | reverse complement strand
CGGCCCCCCGCCCCACCGCCGCGCACCCTACGCCATCGACCGCGCCCACGGCCTCCGCCGGGCCGCCCAACTCGGCGTCGCCATCGAACACAACAGCGCCCCCGCCCGCGCCGACCTCTCCGACGCCCACCTCCGCCTCGCCAAACACCACGGCTGCAAACTCGTCGTCAACACTGACGCCCATGCGACCGAAGAGCTCGACCAGCTCGCCTTCGGCATCACCCAGCTCCGCCGCGCCTGGCTCACCCCCGCCGACCTCCTCAACACCCAACCCACCGCCGATGCATTGCTAGCCAATATGCGCTCCAAGCCATAACCCTCCAGTTACAATCAATTAACGATGTACACCTTTTACGAGTTCTTCGCAGGAGGGGGCATGGCACGGCTCGGCCTCGGTGATGGCTGGCGGTGCCTCTATGCGAACGACATCTCCGTCAAGAAGGCATTAGTTTACCGCACAAATTTCCAAGATGCCGCACAGGTGTTCCAGACCAAAGACATAGCCAAAGTAGTACCGTTTGATCTTGTCGAAGAAGCCGACCTTGCATGGGCCTCCTTTCCTTGCCAGGACCTCTCGCTTGCGGGTGTTGGCGCGGGTTTGGACGGAACGCGAAGCGGGGTCTTTTGGAAGTTCTGGAAGCTCCTCTGTGAATTGGAGAACGAGCGTCGCAACCCAAAGGTTGTCATACTTGAAAACGTGCATGGCGCATTGACCTCCCACGGCGGCGCGGATTTCGTCGCTATCGTGGAAGCCCTCACCATGGCGGGATATTTGGTAGGCGGTTTGACTGTGGACGCTGCGTACTTCATCCCCCAATCCCGCCCCAGATTGTTTTTCGTGGCGGTACGTCACGACCTGTCGATATCTCAAAACCTTCTGCACGGACAAGATGGACCCCGAAAAGTCAAAGAGCGCATCTGGCATTCCGACCGTTTGATTGCTGCTCAAGCAGCACTTCCCGAACATCTGAAGCAGACTTGGATATGGTGGCGCATGGGCGAACCTGAAACACAAAGAGTCAAGATCGACGATCTGCTCGAACCGGACGAAGCCGTAGAGTGGCACACGCCGGAAACAACAAGCCGCCTTTTGGAAATGATGTCGGATACAAATCGGCGCAAGGTGAGTCACGCCACCCAGACAAACACTGAAACGATTGGCACTGTGTACAGAAGAACAAGACTGGGTGTGCAGCGGGCTGAAGTTCGATTCGACGGCATAAGCGGATGCTTGCGAACCCCCGAGGGAGGTTCCAGTCGGCAGACCGTCTTGAAGGTTCACGGCACTTCAGTTCGTTCGCGCCTTCTTACCGCCCGCGAGGCGGCGAGATTGATGGGCCTACCGGATACCTATAGATTGCCCCTAAACTACAACGATGCTTACCATATCGCCGGTGACGGTCTGGTTGTGCCTGTAGTTTCATGGATCGAACGTCAACTCCTGCGTCCAATGCTGGATAGTATCTACAACCCATCTCTCCCTAAGATGACAATGCGAAGTGAGCTTCTTTATGCCTAGACTTGGTGTTCCGGCAGAAGTGGAAGCGATTCGTGCAGCCATCGCACAGGCTCTTGACCAACGCGATAACGAGGGACGCAAAGTAGGTGATTCTAGATTCGGCGTCTATGCCTTCTACGACTACGATGGTGAGCCGATCTACGTTGGACAAACCAAGGAAAAGCTGCGGGTGCGCATCCGACGTCATCTCACCAACCATCGAACGGACGCTGTCGCGATGAATGTCCTTGATCCATTCGAGGTCGCAGACATAGAGATGTGGCCGCTTTGGGAGTTGCAGAATGCGACAGCCGCAGTCGCCGCACAAAGCCTGAACGCAACCGAGTACACGGTGTTCCAGCGAGTTCTTTCACGCTCATCATTTCACGCCGTACTGAACGAAAAAGACATAGCAACAGAGAAGGTTGTAGAACTGCCTACGTCCGTTATAGCGCGCATTGTGCCCGCCGAGTTATTCGAGCTTAGAAAGCACCCCGATATACGCATCGCCCGGCGTGCGGGAACGATCGCCAGCCTGGCGAAAGTGATTAGTGAGCGCGACGTTTCTCCCGGCCTTCGTCGCACCTTGGTTACACAAGCGCGGCGTTTGGAACTTCTTGCCGCCCGCCGCTTTGAAGATTTTGCTGACGACCCGATTGAAGTCGATCAGGGACAGGAATAGTCATCCGAATGCTATCCCTTTCCAGCCGCCGGGAGCCGCCATGCAGCCACCATCGACCTCCCCGAATCATGATTCGTAGCCTCTTAACGCCGGGCCGATGCACGGCATCCAGGTTCATGACACCTATGATCCCGGCACGGCAGGCGGAGTGCCCCGACTTACACTTTCGGTGTCTCCGCGGATGATCTTGCCTTGACAAATTGCGGCCAAGGCACTCTCATCGATACGAGGAAGCGGCGGCCTGATCGCACCAGCCTCTTTCCGCCGGACGAGAGGTCACAGAATGAAGCAGCTTGCCGTGCCGATGTTGGCTCTTCTGTGGCCATGCTTGCCCGCGGCTTACCTCGCGAGTCAAAACTCTCCGCCACAACCGTCCAAGACGCTTCCTCTTGAAGTCGAGTTGGTCCGCTCGCTTGATTCGGAAAAGCTGCAACCAGGCGACGAGGTGCTCGGCAAGGTACGCCAGGATTGGAGCAGTGGCAGTTGCAAACTAGCCGCCGCCGCCGTTATCCATGGCAGAGTCGCCAGCCTGACCAAGGCAGCCGATGGACGAGACCATCTGGCCCTGGACTTCCGCTTACGCTGCATGGGACGCGATGAGCAACAGAAGCTCATCTGGATCGCGCTGCTCGCCCCCGAACCCATCGACGACAGCAATCGAGTTTTACAACAGTCTCTAAAATCCGCAAGCTTTGGCAAAGCGGATGGCACGCGTCCGGATGGAAATGAAGGCACTTCCAGGAATCGGGACATGTCGGGCCGCCAGAATCCCTCCTTCCCTATCTTCGTCGAGACCGAGGACGACCGCAAAGCCAAACGCCCCTCTTCCGTAAAAACCGGAGATGTCTTCCAACTGCCGCGGCTCAAGCTCGATGTAGGTGCCGGTCCCGAGGACAGTACCGTACTCTCCTCAAAAGACAAACGCCTGAAGCTGCCGATGGGCAGCATCCTTGTGCTGCTGACGGAGTCCGCGGCGATTCAGACCGCGGCCGTCGACACGCCAGTCCGGAAGGCCGCCGTGCAAACGCGCGCCGTTCGCAAACTCCCTCCCGAGATTGCTTCCTGTGCGGAGCCAACCTGTACCGTCCTCGCGTCGATGGCGGCTGCAAACGCAACTTCCGCAACCCCGTTCAAGACGATCTCGCTGGATCGGCTCGGCTATCACCGCCTGAAAGCCGCGGAGATGCATGAGCTTGAGTTCAGCACCGCGATCGCCTTCCTGGGCGAGCACCGTGTGCTCTTTACCTTCGATCCGCATACCCTTGTCAAACGCGAGCCGGGCGACCGGCCTGGAGACCGCCCGCACATGGTCCGCGCCGTTCTACTCAACGTCGCCACAGGCGAAACGGAACGCACTTTGGAGTGGCGCGTCCGCAACGGCGCGCAATACCTCTGGACGATCGATGGCGAACACGTCGTCATTCACGACGGCGACCGCCTGCGCTGGTTTGGCGACGACCTGCGCGAGGAGCGGGAACACCTGCTGGACGGTCCACTGGCCTTCTTCCGAATGTCGCCCGACCGCAACCACTACGCCATAGGCACCATTCGCGAGCTGCACACCTCAGACGAACACGCCACCCTCAGCAAGGCCGACGCCGCCGGACCGGAGGAACAGATAAGGGTCGACTTGCTCGACGCCAACCTCAAAGTAGAAGACGCGGGACTCACCAGCTCACGCATCCTGCCTCCGGTGCTGCTGAACGAAGGCCGCCTTGAACTTCGCCGGGCGCACGGCAACTCCTTCTATCTACGGGAGTATGGCTGGACCCCCGGCGGCGAACCGAGAGACTTTGGCCGGATGGAGTCCACATGCGTGCCTACCGTTGAAAGTATGTCCGCCAACATCCTGATCGCCGAAGGCTGCGACCGAAATCCCAATGACCACTGGCTGCTTGTCTTTGGCAAAGCCGGTGCACCCATACTCAAGAGCACGGTCCGTTGGCGCGAATTCAGCCCACTTACCGTCGACACCGGCGAAGGGGCGATGTTCGCCATGGCCATCTGCGAGGGGAGCGGCGAGTATGTGCGCTCCAGCGCCTTCCATGGAAAAGACCTGTACCGGGAGACCGTTCGCATACACCGTGTCAGCGACGGCCGTGAAATCTTCAGCACACGAATGCGCTTCCCGCTGCCGTCGAATCAGCCCATCTCGTTCTCTCCCTCCGGCAAGCAGATCGCCATTGTCGACGGGGACCGCGTCGATCTCTATTCGATTCATGCCGCCGAACCCCTCGTAGCGCAAAACGCTCAACGCTAGGCGCAACTCCTATTCCTGCCATCTTTAGGAATCTGCCTTGCAAGGATCCATGGCATGATGAGTGCAGGATAGGTACATGAAGCAAACCTCAAATAAACACCATGCCCTCGCGTACTATTGCCTGCTCGCCTTCTTCAAACTTGCAGGCATGGCCCATGCCCAGCATCCAGCGCCCATGACCACCCTGATACCGCTATCGGCCGGTCTCACGCTGCCGATCACTCTCTCTTCCGGTATCCGTGCGGGATCTACCAAGCCGGGCAGCCCTATCACCGGTATAACCACCCAGCGCATCTTTCTCGACCGCCACACCTATCTCAACAGCGGTGCCCACCTTGACGGCATCCTTGTCGCCTCCACCACTGCGTCGAAGAACCCCATGCAGCCGGCCACCCTCATCCTTCGCTTCCAAACCCTCCGCTATAACCACCGGCAAATCCCCGTCACGGTCAACGCCCTCGCCATAGCCAACTTCACCGACGTAGACGACTCGAAAGCACCCGCCAACGGCAGCACCGATCGCGGCAATCCCAACCCCGCCAGCTGGACCACCCGCCAGATCGGCGGCGATGAGGTGGTTCGCTCCGGCTGGATCGGCGAGGTCGTCAACTCCACCACCCACCGCGTCGGCTCAGCGGACTTCTACGGCGTCTACGCCGACCCGCTTCCCGGCAAGCCAGCCACCTCCGCGCCCCTTGCCATGGGTCCCTTCTCCACCACCGTCCACGGCACCTATGGCCTCAACGACGGCACACAACTTCACTCCGAAGCAGGCACCATCACCCTTACCGCCCCCGGCAAACTCCTCTTGCGGCGCGATGACGCCATGCTTCTTCAAGTAGTGTCCAGTCCTTAACCGCACGTGCTCAAAGGTCGGGAAACTTCCGCCCCACACACACGATAGCTGTTCAGTTTACCCGCTCTCCGCGCTCACTCGCGTAAACTGAAGTCAGTGGCCCACTCCGCGACAGCCCCGGCGACCGTTTCCGCCCGCACCGCCGTCCTCGCGCGCCCTACCCTCCTCGCCGACTACGTCACGCTCTTTAAACTCCGTGTCTCCACCATGGTTCTCATCACCGCCGGAGCGGGCTTCTATCTCGGCTCGCTCCGCAGCGGCATCTCTCCTTTCCACGCCGGGCTGATCCAAGCTCTTCTCGGCATCGCCGTCGTAACCGCCGGATCGTCCGTCCTCAATCAGGCGCTCGAGCGCAAGACCGACGCTCTTATGCGCCGCACCGGCGACCGTCCCATGGCCGCCCTTCGCATCGGCTTCGTCCACGGCCTCATCCTTGGATTTGTCACCGTCTTTCTTGGCTCGCTCTATCTCGCATGGGCCACCAACCCGCTCACCGGCCTGCTTACCCTTCTCACCGCTATCGGCTACGTCGCCATCTACACGCCGCTCAAGCGCCTCACCACGATCAACACCTTTATCGGTGCCTTCCCGGGCGCGCTTCCGCCGCTCATCGGCTGGACCGCCGTCCGCGGCCTCATCGAGTGGCCCGCCGTCGCCCTCTTCGCCATCCTCTTCGTGTGGCAGTTCCCCCACTTCATGGCCATCGGCTGGATGTACCGCGACGACTACGCCCGCGCCGGCATCCGCCTTACGCCCACCCTGCCCAATACCGCCTACGCCGCCCGCTCCACCGTGATCCAAGCCCTGTTTTACGCCGTCCTGATGATTCCCGTCAGCCTTTGGCCCGTCTCGCTCGGCGTCACCGGCACCCCCTACGCCGTCGCCGCCACGCTGCTTGGTCTCGGCTATCTCGCCTACACCATCCGCTTCGCCCGCGTCATCCGTCATCCCGCCGGCCCGGACGCTCGCAACCTCCTCCGCGCCTCCGTGATCTACCTGCCCTTACTTCTAGCCGCCATGATGCTCGACGCCCAGGGACGCCTCCTCTTCTAAATGCCTACCCTCACCGCCCCGCCCGCCAATCTCCGCACGCCGCCCGCCGTCATCGCGGCCATCCTCGTCGTCTCAGCGCTGGCCAGCGCGCTCATCTGCTATCTCGTCTACTTCCACGCTCCCACCGACGTCTCCGGCACCCACCTGCGCTCGCTGCCGTTCCTCAATGCCGTCCTCAACGCCCTTTCGACGGTCGCCCTCCTCGCCGGCTACACTTTCATCCGCTCGCGGCAGATCACACGCCACCGCGCCGCGATGTTCACCGCGTTCTTCTTCTCGTCCATCTTCCTCGTCTCCTACCTGCTCAACTTCACTCTGCACGGCGAGACGCACTTCGACCGCTTCTCCGCCTGGTGGCCCTTCTACTGGAAGCTCCTTGCCACCCACATCCTCTGCTCCGTCATCGCGCTGCCGTTGATCCTGATCACGTTCTTTCTGTCCCTCACAGGCCGCTTCCCCGCGCACCGCAAGCTCGCCCGCTATACCTTCCCCATCTGGCTCTACGTCTCGGTCACCGGGGTTATCGTGTACGTCATGCAGGCGGCCATCCGCTGATGCCGCTCCAGCAAGATACCAAGCAGCTCCTCCGCACCGGCCTCTACATCTTCGGCACCGGAGCGGTCTCGGTCGCGCTCATGTTCTGGGTCTTCGGCGGCGTCGGCAAGCAAGGCCCCCACACGAACGGTGGGTGGCTCGCCCTGATGATCGCCATGGGCTGCCTTCCCACCGGCGTTCTTACGCTCACCCTGGCCTTGCTCAAACTCGCGGGAGACATGCGCCGCCGCTAGCGTCCTTATTCCCGCAGGTAATCCGCGTTTGCCGCTCCCTCGGCCGAGACAATTAGACGGCAAATTTTGCGATTTTGACAGGTGATCTAACAAAACAAAAGAGTTATAGGTAGATCGAACGATTTCTGGCGTGCACCGAAAGTGGTGCAGCCACTTTCGGGAAGGCGGTGCGACGAGCGCGGGATGTCGCCGCGCCAATCCACCTTAGGCACGATGAGACTGTGCCGAAGGTGGGGCACCCCGGCACCCGGCAGGCAATCCGCGTTTGCCGTCCCCACACTCGGGACGTTTCAGTGCCGTTTTTCCGATTTTAATCGAGTGATCTAACAAAATAAAGGGGTTAGGGGTAGATTGACCGATTTTGGGTGTGCATCGAAAATGGTGCAGCCACTTTCCGGGAGAGCGGTCGATGGCGCGGGATGGTGACGTCCCAGCCCACGCCTTAAGCATGATGAGATCATGCCGGAGGCGTGGCACCCGGCATCGGTTTAGATCGCCCTTGTAGTAAATCACTCGCCGGCTATTTGCCGAGTCTTCAAATCGCCGGGTGCCTTCGGCGCAGCTTTATCGCGCCTAATGTGGAAAGTGGCGTCACGACTTTGACTTGAGACAATCTACCGGCTCAACGCCGCCTTCGCCGTCAAACCCAAGCTCCGCGAAGACCCGCCCACCGATACCGTATACTCACCCGGCAACCACTCCCAATCATCCTTGCCCATGTCGTAGCTCGCGAGCGCCAGCGGCTCCATCGGCACCGTGATCTTCGTGCTCGCTCCCGACTCCAACGTCACGCGATGCCATCCCGCCAGCCGTCGGAACTTCTCGCCCGCCGCGGACGGCACCTGCACGTAGACCTCGGCGATCTCCGTTCCTGCGCGCTTGCCCGTATTCGTCACCGTAAAGGTGGCCGTCCGCGTCGCCGCGTTCACCGTCAGGCCGGAATACTTGTACGTCGTATACGACAGCCCGTAGCCGAAAGGAAAGAGCGGCTCCTTACCCTCGGAGTCGAACCACTTGTAGCCAAAGCGCACCCCCTCGGTATAGTCGGCCGGAAAGCTGGTTTCCTGCTGCGCCTTCGTCCAATGCTCCGGTAGCCCCGCGTCGCCCTTTGACGAGTCGATCCCAAACACGTCCTTGTGCGGCAGGTCCGCCTCCGTCTTGACGAAGGTGATCGGCAATTTCGCCGAGAAGTTCACCGTGCCAAACAGCAGGTTCGCGATCGCCTGCCCGCCGCCGATGCCCGGATACCACGCCTCCACCACCCCCGCTACCTGCCCAAGCCACGGCATCGACACCGGATTGCCCGTCACCAGCACCACCACCGTGCGCGGGTTCGCCGCCGCAACCGCCGCGATCAGCGCGTCCTGCTGGTTCGGCAATGCCAGCGTCACCGAGTCCGCGCCCTCGCTCATATACTGGTCCGCAAACACCACCGCCACATCCGACGCCTTCGCCAGCGCCGCAGCAGCAGCTACATCGGTTCCCGCGTCAAACTTTACCGAAGCTCCAGCAGCATGCTCGCGGATATAGCGTAGCGGCGCGCTGGGGAAATACACCGCCCGCCCCCATTGCGTCCCCTGCGAGGGGTCGACCGCATCGCCGCCCGGCGGCGGGACGGTGAGAAAGCCGAAGTCGGATGC
>CAXTRY010000111.1:0-8909 GCA_964246805.1 uncultured Acidobacteriaceae bacterium | reverse complement strand
GGGCGGGAGTGATCGACGGTGCTCATCGGGTAGCCTCCTGGAGCTCTTGAGCAAAGGGTTCAGTGGCGGCATCGTGCAAGGGGGGTCCTGGACGCGTGTTGCGATGCAGCAGGCTGAAGAAGACCGGGACAAAGGTGAGGGTGGCGACGGTCGCCAGCAGCAGGCCGCCGATGACGGCACGGCCGAGCGGAGCGTTCTGCTCGCCGCCATCGCCCAGGCCGAGCGCCATGGGTACCATCCCGATAATCATCGCAAGCGCGGTCATCAGGACGGGACGAAAGCGGGTGTAGCCGGCCGAGAGCGCGGCCTCGACGGCGGTCATGCCTTCAAGCATCTGCTCCTTGGCAAACGAGACGACGAGGATGCTGTTCGCCGTGGCGACGCCCATGCACATGATCGAACCGGTGAGCGCGGGCACACTGATACGGGTGTGCGTAAGGAAGAGGAACCAGACGATCCCGCAAAGGGCGGCGGGCAGCGCGGCGATGATGATGAAGGGGTCGAGCCAGGATTGAAAGTTGACGACGATCAAGAGATAGACCAGCACGATCGAAAAGAAGAGGCCGCCGACCAGCCCGATGAAGGAGTCGCGCATGGTCTGGATCTGTCCGCGGACGATGACCTGCGAGCCGCGCGGCAGGGTCTTTGCGTTATCCGCGACGATGCGATCGATGTGCTTGGCGACCGAGGCAAGGTCCGTTCCTTCGACCGCGCCGTAGATGTCGATGACCGGCTGGACGTTGTAGTGGCTGACCGTACCGGCCTCCGTGCCGCGCGTGATGGTGGCGACATTGCCGAGGATTTGCGGCGTCGCGCTGCTGGCGTTGGTGACAGGGATGTTCTGGAGATCTTGCAGGCTCTGCACATCGTATTGCGGCTCCTGCACGGCAATGTTGTAGCTGACGCCGTTCTGCGGGTTGAGCCAATACGTGGGCGTGGTTTGGAAGCTGCCGCTGAGAGTGACGAGCAGGTTGCCCGCGACATCGCGCTGCGAGTAGCCGACCTGCTGCGCCTCCGTCCGATCGACATTGACGTTCAACTTGGGCGCGTCGAAGGGCTGCTGGATGCGGAGGTCGGTGGTGCCCGGCACCTGGGCGATCTGCGACATCAGCTTCTCGGCATAATCGTGGTTCGCCTGAATGTTCGCGCCGACGACCTGAATGTCGAGCGGCGCGGGCAGGCCGAAGTTAAGAATCTGGCTCACTATGTCGGTTGGGAGATAGTAGAAAGTTGTACCCGTAAAGCGTTCCAGCAGACGGCGTCGCAACTCCCGCATGTACGGGTCGGTGGGGTGATGCTTCTCTGTGAGCGAGACGAGGATGTCGGCGTCGCCCGAGCCTACCGGAGCGGAGTTGCTGTAAGAGAGATTCAGGCCGCTGTAAGGCAGGCCGATGTTGTCGATGATGGTGACGAGCTCGGACTTGGGTATAAGCTCGCGGATGGCACCGTCGATCTCGTCGCAGAGCTTGGCTGTCTCTTCGATGCGGGTGCCGGTGTGGGCGCGGACGTGGAGCTTGAACTGGCCGCTATCGGTTGTGGGAAAGAAATCCTGCCCGAGCCAGGGGTAGAGGCCGCCCATTGAAACCAGGCAGAAGCCGAAGAAGAGAAGAATGAAGACGGCTCGATGCTCTACGCAGAGGGCGAGCAGACCGTGGTAGCCGGAGCGGAGACGCTCGAAGCCACGCTCGAAGCCGCGCTGGAAGACGAGGAACGGGTTACGGCTACGCTGTTTGCTCTCCTCCTCTTCATGGGAGTGGCGTTTGAGAAGGTACTTGGCCATGGTCGGCACGATAGTGCGCGAGAGAAAGTACGAGGCCAGCATGGCGAAGACGACGGCCTCGGCCAACGGAACGAAGAGATAGCGCGCGACGCCCGAAAGGAAGAACATCGGCACGAAGACGATGCAGATGGAGAGCGTCGAGACGAAAGCCGGGATGGCGATCTGCGCCGCACCGGTGAGGATGGCGTCTTCGACCTCTTTCCCAAGTTCGAGATTGCGGTTGATGTTTTCGATCTCGACGGTCGCGTCGTCGACCAGAATGCCCACGGCAAGGGCCAGGCCGCCGAGCGTCATGATGTTGATCGTCTCGCCGAGCGCGGACATGGTGATGATGGAGACGAGGATCGAAAGCGGGATGGAGACGCCGATGATGAGCGTGCTGCGCCAGCTGCCGAGAAAGATCAGGATCATGATGGCCGTCAGGCAAGCGGCGATGATGGCCTCGCGGACGACGCCATCGATCGCGCCTCGGACGAAAACGGATTGATCGGCGAGCGGCGTGATCTTGAGTTGCGGCGGCAGGGAGGTGGCGAGTTGCGGCAGGCGTGCCTTGACGCGGCTGATGATGTCGAGCGTGGAGACACTGCCCGACTTTTGGATGGTGACAAGCGACGATCTCTGGCCGTCCACGCGGACGATGTTGGTCTGGGGCGGAAAGCCGTCGCGGACGTGGCTCACATCGTGGACGTAGACGGTCGAGCCGTTGATGGTGCGGATCGGAAGGTCGTTCAGCTCCTGGATGGTGCTAGGGCTGCTGTTGGTTTCGATCTGGTATTCGTAAGGGCCGACCTTTGCGGTACCGGCGGGGATGATGATGTTCTGCGCGCTGAAGGCGTTGACGACGTCCGTGGGTGACAGGCCTTTGGCTTGCAACGCCTGGCTGTCGATATCCACCTGTACCTGGCGCTGTTTGCCGCCATAGGGGAAGGGGATGGACGCGCCTTGAACGGTGGCAAGCTGGGTGCGGATAAAGTTGGTGCCGATATCGTTGAACTGCTGCTCGGAGATGCCCGCGCCGGAGAGCGAGAGCTGAAGCACGGGTACGCTGGACGCGCTATAGGTGATGACCAGCGGCGGGGTAATGCCGGGAGGAAGCTGGCGGAGCGCGGCTTGGGCGGTCGCGGTGATCTGGGCGACGGCGGAGGGGACGTTCGCGCCGGGCTGGAAGAAGACCTTGACCACGGCGATGCCGGTGAGCGACTGCGACTCAATATGCTCGATGTCGTTGACCGTGGTCGTCATGTTGCGCTCAAACGGGGTGACGACGCGGTTGGCGAGCTCTTGCGGCGATAAGCCGGCGTAGTTCCAGATGATGGAGACGATCGGAATGTTGATGTTGGGGAAGATGTCCGTCGGGGTACGCAGGATGACGATCGGACCGAGAATCAGCAGCAGCAGCGAGAGGACAACGAAGGTATAGGGCCTGCTCAGGGCGAGGCGAACGATCCACATGCCGACATCTCTCCGGTGCTTTCAGTATAAGTAGACGTGGGGCGGCGTGGGGAAGACTCTTCTTTGCGCTTACCAGGCGTGGAAGAAGCCGTCACGTTCCGCAAGGCGGACTTCGGCTGCGAAGAGCTCGGAGAGGCGGGCTTCGGTGAGGAGCTCGCGCTTCGGTCCATCGGCGACGATGCGGCCTTCGCGCATCATCAGGACGCGGTCGATCTCCGGCAGGATGTCGGCGATGTGATGCGTGATGAGCAGGATGCCGGTGCCCGCTTGGGCGAGACGGCCGAGCAGCAGACGGAGGTCGCGCTGGGCGGCGAGATCGAGGGCGTTTGAAGGCTCGTCGAGCAGCAGCATGTCGCCGGAGGCCACGAGGGCGCGGCCGATCATGATGCGCCGCTGCTGCCCGGCGGACATCTCGCCGACGGGCTTGTGGCGGAGGTTGACGGCATCGATCTGCTCGAGAACTTCGAAGGCTCGCACACGCATGGCCGGGGTAACGGTGAGGTTGGGCCAGAGGGTGGAGCTTGAAAAGAAGCCGGTCAGGATGGCGTCCAGGCCGGTGGTGGTGAGGATCGGCGTGCCGGGCAGCTCGGGGGAGACGACGCCGAGGAGCTTTCTAAGCTCGGTGAGGTCCCAGCGCAGCCGGCCAAAGATGCTGACACGCGTTTCGGGGCTGGGGAGCGGGTAGCACTCGCAGGTCATGGTTTTGATGAGCGTCGACTTGCCGCAGCCGTTTGGGCCGAGGATCGCGACGCGCTCGCCCTGGGCGATGCTCAGGTTGAGATCGTGCAGGACGATGGTATCGCCGCGTGCGACCGTGACACGCTCAAGGTGCAGAAAAGATTCCATGTCTCGTTCCAGCATAGAAGTTCGTTCCAGAATAGAAAGCGGGTAACGAAAGGGTGAAGGCAAGGCTCGCGTACAACGCCTCGCAATCCAAAAGCCTCGTACCGTAAGAGTAAGTGCTAGACTACGGACGTATCAGTCGTACATCTCCATGCCTCGGTCGCTCGGACCAGGATGAGACGACTCCATGCGGTCGGTCGCAGCCGGAGGAGAGACGATGAGCACGTTGACTACGCGAGACCAAACCCTACAGAATGTCGATGTCCAGGCCGGTGTGCCGAAGGCGGCGATTCGCCGGACACGACCTGCTTCGATGTTTTCCCGGCTGCTCACCTGGTATCGCTCGGCTGTGTTGCAGCCGGAAACGGAGCAGGAAAAGGCGGAGTGGCAGCAGAATTCGTTCTAGCTGATCTAGAGACCACGTAGGACGGAGCCGACCAGACCGCCAACCACGCCACCTTCAGCCTGCTCGCGCCGGGCGGTGGGCATATACTCCTGGAGCTGGTGGGCTAGCCGGGAGATCGGCAGGGTCTGAAGCCAGACGCGGCCTGGGCCGGTGAGGGCGGCGAGGAAGATGCCGTCGCCGCCGAAGATCATGTTGCGCAAACCGGGTATGCGGGTGATCTGGAAGTTGACCGTGCCTTGGAAGGCACCGACGTGGCCGGGATGGACGCGGAGGGTCTCTCCGGCGGCGAGATCCTTGACGATGACTTCGCCGGAGAGTTCAAGCCAGGCCATGCCGTTGCCGGTAATCTTTTGGAGCAGGAATCCGTCGCCGCCGAAGATGCCCGCGCCGAGCGATTGCTGGAAGCCGACGCCGAGGTTGACGGCCGGGGTGGCGCAGAGAAAGCCGTGGCGATGAACGAAGAACTCGTGTCGCGGACTAACCTCGACTGGGACGATGTGGCCGGGGACCCGAGCAGCGAAGGCGACCTCTCCGGGCGCGCCGATGGCCCGGTACTCGGTCATGAAGAGGGAGCCGCCCCCGGCGACACGCTTGATCGCGCCGAAGAAGCCACCGCCGCCGCCCATCTGAGTGTGGGTGGTCATCTGGATGGAAGAGGTCATCCAGGAGAGTTCGCCGGCCTCGGAGACGATGGCATCGTTATGACCGAGGGCAAACTCCAGGACGGGCATGGTGGTGCCGAGGATGCGGGACTGCATGGTAGCTCCTGTGTGTCGATGCTTATTATATGCCTGAGCGCAACATATAAAATTATCTTCTAAAGTGCCAAAGTGTTCATAATATTGGTGTTAGCGTGAATGTATGCGGTAAAGTGTTCATTCCAGATACTTTGCGTGTAAAGTATCTGGAATGAGCTAGTTGCAAGGCTAGTAGGACGCCTCCTCAAAAGAGTGCCTACTGTGTTGTACTTCTGTCGATCAGGCACCGGTCTTCGAACTTGATGCCGACCGTTGCCCAGGAGTTCGCGTTCGGGCTGGTGTGGATTGGGCTTATAACGCCTAGATTGTTTGCTCTACTTCTATTCTATGGGTTACGGCATAACTGATGTGCACTTTGGATATTTACTGTAAGTTAAACATCTTGCGGGACATAGAGCGTGTTCGGCGAGACGTGGGGGCTTGACAGGATTTCAGGCGTCGCGTCGAAATCCGGTGCGGAAGAGGACGCCGAGGATGCGGGTGGCGGCGCGAAAGGAGGCGCGGAGGTCTCCGGAGACTTTGCTGGTGCCGCCGATGCGGCGGCGGTAGTCGACGGTGATCTCCTGAATTCGCAGCTTGTGCTGGGCGGCCTTGATCTGCATTTCGAGATTCCAGCCATAGGTCATCTCGGACATGTCGAGTTGTTCGAGGGAGGAGCGGCGGATGGCGCGGAAGGGGCCCATATCGGTATACCGGACGCCCTGCGTGAGGCGGAGGAGCCAGCCGACAAAGTGCGCGGCGAAGAGCTGTGAGGGGAGCATGGAACCGGGCTCGCGGGTGCCCCGGATGCGAGAGCCGAGGACGAAGTCGGCCTCGCCGCGCTCAATAGGGGCGACGAGGCGGGCAAGGTCTTCGGGGATGTCGGAGCCGTCGCCGTCCATGTAGACGAGGATGGTGCTCGTAGGGAGCGCCGCGTCGGAGCCGGCTTTGCAGGCGTGGCCGTAGCCTCGGGGAGAGGGGGCGACGCGGGCTCCGGCTTCGAGGGCTACCGCACCCGTTCCGTCCGTGGAACCATTGTCGGCGACGATGCACTCGGCGAGAAGGTGCCAGGGAAGCGAGCGGACAACTTGTCCGATTGATTCGGCTTCGTTCAGGGCGGGGATGATGAGGGAGATGGTGGACATGCTGGAGGCGCTTACTGCTCCGCCTCGCACTTGAGCCTAGCCGCCACCGTTTGATCGAGGCAGGCTTGCAGGATCTTTGCAAGCTCGAACTGGTTTTCACCGAAGCCGACTACGAATCTACGAACCAGGACATCGAAGCCGAAGACTCCAAAAACTGCAGCGGCCAACAATGCAATAGACTCTGGAATCCAGTCAACTCGTAACGCGCCGTCCTGTTTGTACAGGATTTGAAGCGCCATACCGGTCGTAATCAGCATCAGTAAGCCACTCAACATGATATACAAGAACACCCACGCGTTCCTAAGCGAGTTCATGCTGATAGAGAACTTTGCCTCGTAAGCGATCGGGATCAGGACGTAGAAGACTGCCAAGGTAAACGTGAATGTAAACGCAAGCGGGTGAGATAAGGCTAAATCGACACGATGGGACGGGACAGAAGACGTGGGCATTCGTGACTGTTTAGAGCTTTCCTAAATCTCTGGCTACCTTAAGGCCCTTCGCGGTCACATAGAATCTGTTTTGTTTTCCCCGGCCGATCAAGTCCGCCATTTTGAGTTCTTGAAGAGTGTGCTTCCGTTCTTCAAGCGGCAGTTCATGGGGTAGGTTGTCTTCGTCCGCGATACGGCTATCGGCGATGGTTGTAAAGAGCCGCCGGGTCGAAGGGGAGGATAGAACAGACTGGAGCAGCCGAACTGTGGTGGTGTCGATCTCCATAGCGGAAATGGTACCACGCTAAGGTTTGCTCGTCTCTAGGGCAAAGATAGCTCGGTGAATGGGCCAGCGGCGTAGCAGGATGGCGATAAGGGTGGCGAAAACGACGGCGGCGTAGAGGCGTTCGTTGAGTTGAAACTGTTTGGGGCCGTAACCTTTGGCCAGTTCGGTATAGCAGAGATAGAAGAGGCCGCAGATGTAGGTGAGGGCGGGGAGATTGGGGAGCAGGGCGAAGAAGGGGATGAGCCAGGCGACGTACCAGGGATAGCGAGGGGAGAAGAGGAGATTCATGGTGAGGGCGAGGGCGAAGGCGGGGGCAAGAAAAGGAGGGAACCGATAGCTGTCGGGTGAAAGAGAAGGACGAAGCTCGTGGGGAGTGTCCGTCGAGGCGGTTCGCCGGCACCAGTAGAGGAGGGCTGCAAAGGCCAGCGCGGCAAAGGCGAGGAAGGCCGCGGGGGGCGTGCCGTGGAGGCCGGGAAGGTGCTGGACGAGTTCGAGGAGGAAGTAGCGGGTGCCCGAAGACATGCCTTCCTCCTGGACGTAGCCGCCGAAGAAGCCGAAGACGCCCATGCCGACGGACGAGTAGCAGGCGTAGCCGAAGGCGATCATGGCGGCCATGACGGCGGGCATCTTCCAGTCTCCCTTGCGGTAGAGGGCGGGGAAGAGGACGAGGGGGTAGAGCTTGGTGAGGACGGCGAGGCCGAGAAAGATGCCGGTGAGGAGGTTTTGCCGGCGAAAGCGGGCGAGCAGGGCGAGGACGATGAAGGCCATGGCGGCGGAGTCGAGGTGGCCGGCACCGGCGATCTCCCAGATACCGACGGGGCACCAGGCGTAGAGGAGGGTGCGCTCGCGGCGGATGCCGAGCTCCTTGAGGAGCGTGACCAGGCCGTACATCGTCAGGCCTTCGAAGAGGACCATGACGGTCTTCATGAAGGTGAGTTCGGGATTGATGAAGGTGATGAGGTAGAAGAGGAGTTGCGCCGCCGGCGGGTAGATGGTGTGGGCGTAGTCGCGGCGGTTCATGTGGTCGAAGAGGTCCTGGTTCGGCTCGCGGAGGAAGGTCAGGGCGGGGTCGCCGGGGACGTAGCGGTAAGGGTTGATATGAGCGTGCTGGACGACGCCGTCCCAGGCGTAGCGGTAGACGTCGGAGGAGAGGAACGGCTCGGGAAAGAGGGTGACGAGACGGCAAGCGATGGCGACGGTGAGGATGAGGGGGAAGGTGAAGCGGTCGATGGGCTGCGTGAGGATGAGGAGGCAGGCGGCGGCGTAGAGGATGACGGACCAGCCGGAGACGCCGGAGAAGCCGATGGTGTAGTCGTTGTATTCGCGGATGAGTTGCTTGGAAAGAAGGAGAAGGCCGGTGCCGATGAGGAGGAGGGCGGCGTTGGTTTGCCAGGGGCGGGCGTGCGACCAGTGTCGGGGAGCTGTCATGGTGTGGATTTCGTAGAACAGGCATGGGGCGCGGGGCCTTGGCGGTATATCGGCGAGCACCCCACCCTGTCGCGGACAGGCCGCGGTGAGGGTGGGGGACCCAGGACGGCTCGCACGAGATGCCGGGCGTTCATGATTTAGGTCAGCTGCTTTAGGAAGGTTGCGGTGTATGGGGCGGGGTAGCCGGAACTGGTGGTGAAGGAGGGTGGGGTACCGTGGAGGAGTTCGTTCCGGAGGGTTGCGAGGGTGGAGGCGTCGTCGACGTCGTACCAGAGGGGGAGTTCGATGAGGTCCAGCTGGGCGGCACGGATGGCGGCCACGGTCTCGGCGTAGACGGAGGCGGTGCTCCAGGTAATGTTCGCGAAGGGTTCGGGGTGGGGGTGCTTGAGGCCGATCAGATAGTA
>CAXTRY010000110.1:0-9008 GCA_964246805.1 uncultured Acidobacteriaceae bacterium | reverse complement strand
ATCCGCTCCGTCCTCACCTGCGAGTCCAAGCGCGGCGTCTGCATCCTCTGCTACGGCCGCAATCTCGGCTCCGGCAAGATGGTCGAGATGGGCGAAGCCGTCGGCGTCATCGCGGCCCAGTCCATCGGCGAGCCCGGCACCCAACTCACCATGCGCACCTTCCACATCGGCGGCACGGCCAGCCGCGTCTCGGACGCCTCGCACCTCGAGGCCAAGAACGCCGGCACCGTCCGCTTCATCAATCTCGTCACCGTCCGCGCCAAGGAAGGCGGCCTCGTCGCCTTCAACCGCAACGGCTCCCTCGCCATCATCGACGAGAAGGGTCGCGAGAAGGAGCGCTACGCCGTCGTCTACGGCGCGAAGCTCCGCGTCGAAGACGGCGCAACCGTTGCCCAGGGCGACACCCTCGGCGAGTGGGACCCCTACACCTTCTCCCTCCTCACCGAGATCGCCGGAACCGTCCAGTTCAAGGATCTCCAGGAAGGCGTCACCCTCAACGAAGAAGTCGACGAAGTCACCGGGCTCTCCCGCCTCGTCGTCGCCGACTCCTCCGACGAGAAGCGCCAGCCCGCCATCCTCATCAAGTCGGCCAGCGGCAACAAGCGCTATCTCATGCCTTCGCGCGCCCACCTCATGGTCGCCGACGGCGATGAGATCTTCCCCGGAGACATCCTCGCCAAGATCCCGCGCGAGACCACCCGCACCAAGGACATCACCGGCGGTCTCCCGCGCGTCGTCGAGCTCTTCGAGGCCCGCAAGCCCCGCGATCCGGCGATCATCTCGAAGATCGACGGCGTCGTCCGCTTCGGCGACGTCTCGAAGGGTCAGCGCAAGGTCTACGTCACCGCCGATAACGGTCAGGAAGAAGAGTACAGCGTCCCTCGCGGCACCTACGTCAACGTCCAGGAGGGCGAGCGGCTCCGTGCCGGCGACCCCCTCATCGACGGTCCGCGCAGCCCGCACGACGTCCTCGAAGTCCTCGGCGAACGCGCCGTCCAGATGTACCTCGTCAACGAGATCCAGGAGGTCTACCGTCTCCAGGGCGTCACCATCTCCGACAAGCACATCGAAACCATCGTTCGCCAGATGCTCCGCTGGGTCAAAATCGAAGAGGTCGGCGACACCAACTTCCTCATCGACCAGCAGACCGACCGCTTCCGCTTCAACGAGGAGAACGACCGCGTCCTCAAAACCGGCGGCCGTCCCGCCATCGGGCGCTCCCTCCTGCTCGGCATCACCAAGGCGTCGCTCTCGACCGACAGCTTCATCTCGGCCGCCAGCTTCCAGGAGACCACCCGCGTCCTCACCGAAGCCTCCATCAACGGCTCGATCGACACCCTCCGCGGCCTCAAGGAGAATGTCATCGTCGGTCGCCTCATCCCCGCCGGCACCGGCATGGAATACTACCGCAACGTCCAGCTCTCCCCCGAGCTCGAAGAAGCGGCAGCCCAGGTCCAGCAGGAGGTCACCGCCGCCATCGAAGCCGAAGAACGCGAACTCGAACAGATGCGCATGGAAGGCGAACAAGAAGAACTCGCCGCCGAGTAGAGAGTCCATGCAACCACGCCAATCACAACGGCAGAGCTTTGGCTCTGCCGTTGTTTCTACTTGGAGTAAAGATGGCTTCCTGTATTTTCTGTCAAAAACAAACAAAGATGACCAAAGAGCACCTATGGCCAGACTGGCTCCGTGACTACCTTCCGCGATTAGAACAAACGAATCAACACTGGGTAATCGGCAAAGATGGAAAGGTAAACAAAGGCAAGTTGCATCGGCCCGGAGACGCATATTCCACCACACTCAGAGTCGTTTGCGCGAACTGTAACAATGGATGGATGAGCAGGCTTCAGATCGAAGCTAAACCACATCTAGTACCCCTAATCACGGATAGTTGGAAGCCGCTAAGTCTCGTAACGCAGAATATAGTTGCAAGATGGGCTGTAATGTTCACTATGGTAATGGAATATGGCGATCCGGCAACGGTGGGCATTCCTCCCGAGCATCGGGCGCACTTTATGGAAACGGGTAGTGTGCCTACAAACTGGACTATTTGGATCGGAAGGCATGACCCCCATAACCTTCACCCCGCGATGTTCAATCATTTTGGCATGACTCAATGTATGTGGCCGGGGTTGCAAGCGATCGCACCGGGTGGACAAACGTCAGGTTTCACGGTGGGCCGATTGTTCGTGCGAACCGAAACAATGTTGGTTATGTTTCCCCAACGAACCCTTTTGAACCAACTTGAGGCTCATAATTTTGGTTTACTACCCATCCATCCACCTGTGTGTGAGATCACGTTACTACCCCCTAAAGTTCATGGAAGATTAGCTTTACAGCGATTCATTAATGCATCTGCAAGACAGCTTGGTGTTCAAAAAACTATGGAGATGCCAGACTAGCCTGTGCACTTTCTCTTGATGCATCGAGGAAGAGCAGGGTAGTTGAGGGCGTTATTGTTACGGTTGACGTTCTTGTATCTAGCCCTTACGATCACCTCATGATCGTTCGAGGCACGTTAGTCGGCAGGGATATGTGGCCACGACTCGTTTGCCTTACTCTCTTGCACCTGAGCCTAGGAACGCTCTTCACGTCGTCTTCTGCACTCGCACAGATCGCCCCACAGACGAGGCAAGGCCAGCCCAGCGGATTCAGTCTCGACTGCATGGCAAGGCGTTTATACCTACGAAGATCAAGAAGGCAGAAACGTCGGCGGATTTTTCATGACCGTGGATTATCGCCTGGAAGTTCCCGATAGCACCACACGGCCCGTCGTTCTCACCATGCAAGGCTACCAAACGGACACGACGCTGCATTGCGCCATCACCGGCGGCAGCAAGCGCGCCGAGGTTCGCTTTCTCAGCTTTGGCGACGGCCGAATCGTCAACGAAGCTGGAAACGAACAATACAAAGTCAACGAAATCTTGTTCGTGCTGGAACGCCTCTCTCAGTCGCACACCGGCAAAGTTCTGCTAACGGAGTGGCGGGCCTATAAACCGGACGGTGTCCATAGAAGGCGTGGCCGCTACTTTCGCCAGATGCAACAGCACACACAATCGTCCCTTAGGAAGTAGGTACAGCCATGTTCGTATTATCGAGTTCAGTCGGCAAAACGGGCACCAATCAACTCCAGGACATTCGCTTGGTGCAACAGCTTCTCAATCGCTTCCAATCTCCAGCCATGCGCCTGCTCACTGTCGACGGCAGAATGTCCTCTATAGTCGTCGCCGCAATCGAGTCGTTTCAGAAACAGAAGGCGATTCAAACCAGCCGAAATCGGTAGGGCTGAGAGCACGACCTATAAATCTCCGGGTAGATCACCCGCTAAAATCTTGTCAAGCAATAAATCTCATAAACGGCCTCGAATGAACAACATGCATTTGCACATTAGTTTTACCTGAACTGCTACAATTAACTCATAGCTCGAAACACAAGGCCCGCCCACCAGCGGGCCTTTCGCTTTTAACCCATCACTTATTAGGAGAGAACACCATGCCGAACGCCGCCGCAATCGAAATCCCCAAGCCCCGCACCCATCAATGCCGCCACCTCTTCACCGACGGCCACCAGTGCGGTAGCTGCGCCCTGCGCGGCGAAAAGCTCTGCTTCTACCACACCACCGCCCGGCGGCCCACCCCGCACCGCAGCGAAGACGGACTCGTCAAACTCTCCTTCCCCGAGCCCGAAGACCTCCACGCCGTCCAGCGCGCCCTCGGCGAGGTCCTCCGTCTCCTCGGCGAGCGCGAACTCGACGCCCGCGACGCCGGCCCCATCCTCCGCACCCTCGCCATCGCAAGCACCAATCTCGCCCGCATGGACCGGCAAAACTCCCGTCGGCAAGCCCATCACCTCGCACATCCCGAAGTCGCAATGGCCCTCGAACCTGTCCACGATGTCGTCCAGGATCCTATTCTCGGACTCATCGCCCTCGCCCCACCCGAGGAACATCAGTCTGAGGCTGCTCCCGAGGCCGAAACCGCCAGCCTCGCCGAACTCCTCCTCGCCGCGCCGCCGCAAACCGTCACCCCGGAGACCCTACCCGACCCGATGGACGTCATCCTCCAGGCCCACCATCTTCCGACCGCCCCCATAGCCCTCTTCGAGTTCGCCAAGCGGGAACTCGCCCTCTTCCAGCGCGAGTTCAAGAGCCGCAAAGAGCCGTTCACCCTCTCAAACGGCATTCCGCTTCAGCCGCTCGACCTGTATACCTTCGCCCTCGACCGCTTCGACCGTCACATCCGCGAGCAGGGCGGCAACCCAGACCGCCTCCCCTTGGACGACGAACTCTCGACACCCAAGCCACCTTATCTCATTTCGAATGAACACTTTTGCACTTTGGAACAAATCGCCTGAGCAGGCAAATCGCATGGCGAGAGAAAATAGGATCTCTTATTTTCGTAATCAGCCGACCGACTCACCCGCCGGTTCCTTGCATCTCAACCTGCATGAGCGATCCAGAGGGTGGCACCAGTCCCAATAAGGGCATAAACACAAAGTTATATATGATCGCGCTGATTGTCGCGCTTCTTCTCATCATCTCGACCATCTTCTTTTTCGTCGCCGGGAGCGGCAAACGAGATATTCCGAAAGCGAATCAGCCGAATCCAAACTCCCGGCTGGTTTTACCTCGGTCCATGGCAACCGGCACGACGAGCTAAGCCCATTCACCCAGCCGCATTAACGGCTCGGAACTGCCGTCCGGCAAGATGCCTTCAACGTGCATCGCACCCGAACCGATCATCCAGTCCACATGGATCAGGCTGGAGTTCGCGCCCTTTCCCGTCAACGTCTCTTGGTCGAGGTGCTCGCCTCCCCTCAGGCAGGTCGCATAAGCTTGCCCGAGCGCGATATGGCTGGCGGCATTCTCATCGAAGAGTGTGTTCCAGTATAGGATGCCGCTCTGGGCGATCGGCGAAGAATGCGGCACCAGCGCCACTTCACCCAACCGCCGCGCGCCGTCATCGGTGCTGATAAGCCGGTTCAACACGTCCTCGCCGGCCGTCGCGGTCGCTTTGACAATCCGTCCACCTTCAAACGTGCAGACGATATTTTCAATCAGCGTCCCTTGGTGCGAGAGCGGCTTCGAGGCCATTACCCGCCCATCGACGCGGTCTTTGTGCGGCGTCGTGAAACACTCTTCGGTCGGTATATTGGCGTTGCAGAAGATTCCGTTTCCGGCCTCGCCCCCGCCCCCGGCCCACAGGTGATCGTCGGCCAGCCCAACGGTCAGGTCGGTCCCACCGTCCTCCGAGTGGAAGCGCAGCGCATGAAATCGCTTGTCGTTCAGGAAGGCGACGCGCTCATGCAGGTGCTTGCTATGCGCCTTCCAGGTGGCGACCGGATCATCGGAAGTCGCGCGCGAAGCGGTAAAGATCGCGTCCCACAGCTTGGCGATCGCCTGCTCCTCGGGAAAATCCGGGAACACAAGCTTAGCCCAGGCCGGAGTCGCCGCCGCCAGGATCGACCAGTTGATCGCGTGCCGGGTAATCAGCTCCATCGCCGGTTTATTGGCCTTCGAGCCGGCAATGTTGGCCCGTGAGACCTTCGCCGGATCCTGACCCGCCAGCAGCGCCGGGTTTGCTCCCGCGAGCGCCAAGCGCGCCGTGCCCCCGCCGAACGCCGCCGCGATCCCATCGGCCAGCCACTGCGCCGCATGGTCGAATGAGGCGTCCGGCGCATACCGGTAGCGTGCAAGCACGGCCTCATCGTCGCCGTAAAGCGTCGTCACCAGCAGCGCGCCGGTTTTGTAGGCGTGCTCGGTAATGCGCCGCACCAGCGGCATCATCTCGACGGAGGCCGAGATCAGCAGCTCCTGTCCCGCTTGCAAGTTCAGGCCCACATGGACGGCTAGTTTGGCAAACCGGTCGAGCTTCTCTTCAAACGGAAGAGCGGCAAAGTCAAACGCCGTGGGAGCGGAAGGAACAGGTGCGACAGCAGTGGCCATGCTCTCAGCGTAGGCGGACGAAGCTCGAAACGCAAGCCTCATCCCGCCGCGATCGTAACGGAACCTCGGTTCAGTAAGCCCGGCTTACAACGTCGTCCAAACCTCGCGGAAGTCGTAGGCACCCTCGCGCTGTTTGACCAGCCACTCCGCGGCGCGCACGGCCCCTTCGGCGTAGCTGCGGCGTGAAAACGATTCATGCGTCAGTGTCAGCACATCGGCGGCGCTGCGAGCCTCAAGCGTGTGGACACCCATCACGTCGCCTTCGCGCACGGACTTGATCGGCACCGTGCCGGTCTCCGCGCTCCGGCTAACCAGATCGCGAAGACTGACCGCCGTACCGGAGGGAGCATCGAGCTTGCCCGCGTGATGGATCTCGCGGACGCTGAACTCATAGCCTGCACCTCGTAGCTCCGCGCTCATCCGCGAAGCCAGCTGAAGCATGACCTGCACGCCGACCGAGAAATTGGTGCCGTAGAGCAGAGTGCCCCCGCGCCGTTCGGCCAAGCCCTTCATATCGTTGAGCTTGTCGTACCAGCCGGTCGTGCCGATCACCATCTTCGCGCCAGTGGCCAGGCATGCCCGCATATTTTGAACGGCGGCTTCGGCGGTCGTAAAGTCGATCACGGCATCAAAGCCGGCAACGAAGGGCGGCGTCAGCGCGGCGGCTTCCTTGTTCTCCTTCGCGTCCAGCACATGGACGCTGTGCCCGTGTTCGGCGGCTACGTCCGCCACCAGACTGCCTGTCTTGCCGTGACCCAAAACCAGAATACGCATCGTTATCTGATTCTAATCCGCGGTGAAAGTGGCAGAGGAAGTGGCAGAGATTGCGGCGCGAGTCGTCGTGTCGAAGACCGTCTCGTCCGGCTCGGCGAAGAAGACGGTGTGGAGGCTGCGAATCGCCTCCTCGACATCCTCCTCGTCGATCATGAAGCTCATGTTGATCTCGCTCGCGCCTTGCGAGATCATCCGGACATTGACGTGGCTGATGGCCGTAAAGACCCGGCCGGCGATGCCGTTGTGGCCGCGAATATCTTCGCCCACCAGGCAGACGAGCGCCTTGCGGCCTTCATACTTCACGTCGGCGATCTTGCCCAGCTCGGCGCAGATCTCCGGCAGCCGCTGATTGGAGTCCACGGTGAGCGAGATACTGACCTCACTCGTCGAAACCATGTCGATCGCGCATTTGTATTTGTCGAATACATCGAAGACGGACTTCAGATAGCCGTGCGACATCAGCATACGGCTGGCCACGATATCGATGATGGTGAGGCGTTTCTTGGCGGCGATGCTCTTGAACGGGCTGGCGCATTTGGGCGCGACGGCGGTAATCCTGGTGCCCTCGTTCCCGGCGTTGCGCGAGTTGAGCACCCAGACCGGGATGCTCTTCTGCACGGCCGGCAGGATGGTGGCCGGATGCAGCACCTTCGCGCCGAAGTAGGCGAGCTCGGCCGCCTCCTCAAAGCTAATCGCCTTTACCCGCAAGGCGTCCGGGCAGATGCGCGGATCGGTCGTCATGATGCCGTTCACGTCGGTCCAGATCTCGATGGCTCCGGCGTGGAGCGCGCCGCCGACGAGCGCGGCCGTGTAGTCGCTGCCGCCTCGGCCGAGCGTCGTCGTGATCCCGGCGGCGTTCGAGCCGATAAAGCCGCCCATTACCGGCGTTTGGCCCGCTTCAATCAACGGAAGGACGTGCTGGATCAGCCTGGCTTCGATCGCTGTCTCTTGCGGGACGGCCTTGCCGTAGTGGTCGTCGGTGATGATGCAGGTGCGCGCGTCCACGTGGGCACCGGCGAGGCCGCGCTGCTCGAACGCGGCGGCTACCATTTGGCTCGACAGCCGCTCGCCGAAGCTGACCACGAGATCGTTGGTGCGCGGCGTCAGCTCGCCTACCGCCGAGATGCCGCGCAGCAGATCGTCGAGCGCGTCGAACTCCGTCGTCAGCACACGATGCATGGCGGTAAAGCGGCCATTGTCGAGCAGCTCAGCCGCGGTATCGATGTGCCGATGGCGCAGCCGGGCGGCAAGGGCAAGCGCCCCGGCCTTGTCCCCGCGCCCGGCGGCATCCGAGGCGGCGAGCAGCAAATCCGTCACCTTCGCCATGGCCGAAACGACGACCACGGCCTGCAAACCGCGCGCGCGGCGGCCTTCGACGATGGCGGCGGTGCGCAGCATGGCGGCGGAGTTCTCGACGGAGGTGCCCCCGAACTTCATCACGACGAGCTGGTCGCGCGGCACGGTCATGCGCCGGCCTTCTTCAACGGGTCGAGCTTGGCTGGGGCTAGTTTTCCAAGCAGGGCGAGGATCTCGGCATTCAGTACCGCCGCGCCGGCCGCGCCCCGAATCGTGTTGTGCGAGAGCAGGACGAACTTCCAGTCAAGCAGTGGGCACTCGCGCAGGCGACCCACGGTGGTGGCCATGCCGTTGCCGCGCATCCGGTCGAGCCGCGGCTGCGGGCGGTCGGGGCCGGCGTCGTACTCTACCGGCTTGTCGGGCGCGGTCGGAAGATGGGCACTTGCACCGGTTGAACGCAGCGGCGCGAACTCGGCCCAGGCGGCGAGGATCTCTTCGCGGCCGGCCTTCCGCTTGAACTTGATGCTGACGCATTCGGTGTGGCCATCCTCGACCGCCACCCGGTTGCAATGCGCGCTCAGCTTCGCGTCCAACATCTCGATATGCGAGCCGGAGAGGCGGCCGAGCAGCTTGCCGACCTCCTCCTGCAGCTTCTCTTCCTCGTTCTTGATGTACGGCACGACATTGCCGAGGATGTCGAGCGAGGGGACGCCGGGATAACCCGCGCCGCTGACGGCCTGCATGGTCGAGACGAAGAGGCTCTCGATACCGAACCGCTCGTGCAGCGGCTTGAGCGCCAGCACCAGGCCGATGGCGCAGCAGTTCGGGTTGGTGACGATGTAGCCGCCCGACTCCTTGCGCCAGCTCTGGGCTTCGATCAGCGCCAGGTGGTCGACGTTCACCTCCGGCACGACCAGCGGCACGTCGGCGGTCATGCGGAAGGCGCTCGAGTTCGAGATGACGGCGCATCCGGCGGCGGCGAACTTCGGCTCCA
>CAXTRY010000109.1:0-9144 GCA_964246805.1 uncultured Acidobacteriaceae bacterium | reverse complement strand
GTGGCTATGCAGCACGTCGAACGTCGCCACCGTCCCCAGATACCGGTAGAGCGACCGTATCTTGGCCACCGGCTTGTTCGCGCTGCGCAGATGCACCACGGGAATCCCGTACTCCGCGGCCCGCGCGTCGAGCGGCCCCTCGCCGAACAGGCAGCAGATCGTCACGTCGTGGCCCAGCCGTTTCTGCTCCCGCGCCAGCGTCAGCAGCACCGTCTCCGACCCGCCCATATCGAGAAAATGATGCACGTGCAAAATCCGCATAGAGGCTCACCTGGGCCAACCGCCGACAAGACTTACGTTATACGACCGGCACTTCGCGCGGCTTCTCCACCGCCGGCGTGGCAAAGTCCACCACCGCCGCAAATACGCCGCGCGCCGGTCCCGGCAACCGGTCCCCGATCGCCGCCAGCCGCGCCCGATCGCCGAACTGCAGCCCGCCGAACAGCCTCACCAGCACGATAAACGAAGGCAGCGCCACGGCAATACCCACCCCCATGCCCGGTACGTTCGGCAACTTGCGCGCCGCCAGGTACGCGAGCAGCGCCATCAGCGCACCGGCCGCCGTCAGCCGCAGCGCCGCCGCCACGGGAAAGTTGAAGCGGAAAAACCGCTTGGCCTGATACCAGATCGCCACAATGCCGAACGTCTGCGCCAGCCCGTTACCCCACGCCGCCCCCACCGCCGCATAGCGTGGAATCAACAACGCATCGAGCGCCAGGTTGACCACGCCCGTGATGGAAAACCAGATCAGCAGCTGCTTCTGCTTATCGGCCGCGCGCATCAGCACCTCCGGCAGCTCCTGGAACGCGCGCGGAATGGACAGGATCGCCGCCACCATCAGCACCGGCACGGCCCCGGCATACTTCGGCCCATACGCCAGCCCGATCGCCTGCCGCGTAATCGCCGCCGCGCCCAGGTGCACCGGCAGCGCCACCAGCAACAGGTACCGGCACGCGTTCCGCACAATACTGTTCACGCGCTCCGGCGCCCGCCCCGCCTCCACCATCAGCGTCAGCCCCGTTGCGCTGCCGAAGGTGCGCGGCACCACCAGCAGATTGTTCGCCAGCCCAAAGCTGACCGAATAGAACGCAATCTGCTCCAGGCTTGAAAACGCCTTGAGAAAAATCATCTCCGACCGATCCCACACCACCGCCGTCAGAATCTGTATCCCCACCGCCTCCAGACAAAACCGCCGTATCCGCTCCTTCACCGCCGCGTCCAGCGCCGCCAGCGGCATCGTGCCCAGCCTTCTATGCAGTGGAATCGTGCGCAGCACCACCTCCACGCTCCGCGCCACGAACAGCGTCGCCGCCACCCCCACCAGGTCCCAATGAAAGTGGATCGTCAGCGCGATCATCGCCAGGTAACTCAGCAGGTAAGCGAACGCGCTGAACGTATTCTTCGACACATCCTCAAACGCATTGTTCGCGTTCGCCGGCACCCACGACATGATCCCCGGGATGATCGACGCGATCAGGATGATCGACATCGTCCGGAACGCCGGGTCGCCGAACAGCGTCACCCCCGCGATCCCCAGCGCCGTAATCGCCACCGCCCCCAGCAACTGGTATTTGTACGCGAAGTGGTAGACGGCCCGCGCCATCCCCGGCTCGTCCGCCGCCAGAAACTCCGACATGTACTTCCGCGTCGCGCTCGCCAGACCCGTCCCGCTCGCCCGCGTCACGATCCCCACAAAAAAATTGATATAGCTGAAGTATCCCAGCTTCTGCGGCCCCAGATAACGCGCCACCGCCACTGAAGTCCCGACAAAGACCAGCGTCTCGAGCAGCGTCTCCAGCCCGTACCAGAACGAGTTGCGCAGAATCCTCCCGGATGCCGATTTCAGTTGCGAAGCCATACAAGGAGCATAGCCGGAGCGAACTCTCCGGGACGAGCCCGCCGCCGATTCCCCACCGCCGATGCCCATCGTGGACCCACTTGGGAATCGGCGCGCACTTCTCGCATCCAATCCCGCCTCGCTGCGATACCCTCACCAGTACGCAAACCGCCGCCCCGGCGCCACCCCATGCCACTGAGGCCCCGCCGGGTACCTACAGGCGTTCGCACCACTACCCCGAGCTCGACGCTCTGCGCGGTCTGGCGGCCTTCGTCGTCGTGCTCAGCCACTTTGGCAAGCTCTGGGAGCCAGCCTCCATCCCGCCGCGCCTTCAGCTTCTGTTCGGCCTGATCCTCGCGCCTCTCTTCAACGCCGCCTCCGCCGTCATGCTCTTCTTCCTCCTGAGCGGCTTCGTCCTCAGCCTGCCTTATCGTACCGGCACCGAGCTCCGCTACCCGGTCTTCCTCCTTCGCCGCCTCGCCCGCATCTATCTCCCGTACCTCGGCGCGCTGGCCCTCGCCCTCCTCGCCGACTGGCGGCTGCACCATCCCATGCAAGTCTCCCGCTGGTTCAGCCAGACCTGGACCGCGCCCCTCACCCCCGCGCTCCTCCTCCAGCACCTCCTGCTCATCGGCAACTACGACACCGCCCAGATCAACACCGCCTTCTGGTCGCTCGCCGTCGAGATGCGCCTCTCGATCCTCTTCCCCCTCTTCTGCGTCCCGCTGATGCGTCTCCGTGCCCGCTTCGTCCCTCTCTGGTTCCTCGGCCTGCTCCTCTTCTACACCGCCGACCTCCGCCTCCTTCAGCATCGTCTCTCCCCCGTCAGCTTCACCAATCTCTCCGAGATGCTCTTCGCCACCCTCTCCTTCTCCGCCGGCATCGTCCTCGCCCGCTGGTTCACCCCCGCCAAGGCCCTCTGGGACCGAAGCGGCACCCCGCTCCGGATCGCCTTCACCCTGCTCGCCTTCGTTCTCTTTGAGTGGTCGGGGCTGCTGACCCGCGTCCACCTCTTCTCGCTCACCGGTCCGCTCGCCATCGCCGGAGGATGCGGCCTGCTCGTCACCGCCCTCTGCTCCCGCCGCGCCGGCCGCCTGCTCAACCACCGGCTCCCCGCCTGGATGGGACGCGTCTCCTATAGCCTGTATCTCGTCCACGCCACCGTCCTCTTCGCCCTGGTGCACCTCTTCTTCGGCCGCCTGACCCGCCTGCAGCTCCTCGCCCCCTATCTGCTCCTTGCGCTCGCCGCCGCCGCGCTCTTCTTCGTCGCCGTGGAAAAACCCTGCATCCAGCTCAGCCGCTCCATCGGCCGCCACGTCCGCCTTCCGAACGCCGCGCCCGTTGCCCCCATCGCATGACCCAAATACCCGCAGCACCCCATGCTATGCTCACTCCCATGCGCGAGGTCACCCTCTTCGTCGGAGGCTCCACCGGCTCCGACCCATACTCCCCGCGCACCTGGTCCGGCAGCTGCAAGAGCCTCGTCGAAGCCCTCGACCGCCATCTAGTACTCGACAAAGCCGTCGGCCTCACCCTCCCCAAACTCACTTACTACGCTCTGCTGCTCAAGAACTTCGCCCGCAACCGTGAAGTCTGGCGTAAGCACTTCTACTTCGACCCCGCCTACCGTGACGCCCTCACCCGCGCCGCCCGCGCCGTTCCCGTCGCCGGCGACACCTACCTCCAGATCGGCCATCTCTTCTCCTTGCCGGAGGCCTTTCCCGCCAAGCGGTGCATCTCCTATCACGACGGCAATCTGCCCGAGCTGCTCGCCAGCGGCTTCGGCCTGCGGGGCGTCTCCCGCCGGCGCATCGATCAGGCGCTCCGCTACGAAGAGACCGCCGCCCAGGGGATGACCCTCATCTTCACCTTCAGCGACTATCTCCGCCAGTCCTTCATCCGCGATTACCGCGTCGCCCCCGAAAAAGTGATCAACGTCGGCGGAGCCATCAATCTGACCGAGATCCCGTCCCCGCGCCCCGACAAGGACTACACCGCCAAGCGCCTCCTCTTTCTCGGCGTCGACTTCGAACGCAAGGGCGGCCCCCAGCTCCTCGACGCCTTCCGCCTCGTCCGCCAGGCGCACCCCACCGCCGAACTCCACATCGCCGGCCCCCGCGCACTGCCTTCCATTTCAGCGGGCGTCGTCTTCCACGGCAATCTCTCCAAAGCCGACCCCACGCAAAAAGCCCAACTCCGGCAGCTGTTCGAGCAGAGCACCCTCTTCGTCATGCCCTCCCTCTACGAGCCCTTCGGCATCGCCCCGCTCGAAGCCATGCTCTACCAGCTCCCTTGCGTCCTTACCGATGCCTGGGCGCTTCGGGAGCATGTCACCCCCGGCATCACCGGCGAACTCGTCGTGAAAGGCTCCGTCGACGATCTCGCCGCGAAGCTCATCGCCCTCCTCGAGGATCCCACCCTGCAAGCCGCCATGGGCACCCGCGCCCGCGAACGCGTCCTCGCCGACTACACCTGGGACGCCGTCGTCACCCGCATGATGCCCCATCTCCGCTCCAACTGAGCGCGTTCCCGCCGACATGCAACGAATAGGTGAGCGGAGCACCCGAAGCTGCTCCACCCACCCCCATCGTCCGCGAAGCGCTCAGTAGTTCGCCCGAAGGCCGAACTGCATCTGCCGGGCCGCGTTGCCTTGCGTGTTCACCACGCCCCAACTGGTCGGATTCGCGATGTTCAGCACTGGATTCGCAAAATCCAGATGGTTCATCACGTTCGTAAAGATTCCCGAGAACTCCAGGCTTGCCCGCTCGGTAATCTTGAAGCTCTTACGCAAGCTGACGTCCAGATTCCAGTACGGAAGCCCCGCGATCGGCCCAACCCCCGGATTCTTGGTGTCGATACCCAGGATCGGAGCGCGTACCTGATCGAAGACCGCCGCCGGATTCGCGAACATATTGATCGGCGCGGAGCCGCCGTTGATGTTTGTAGCGGTCTTCGTACCGATAGCATTGCCAAAGCTATCCGTCGACCCGATCACCCCGCGACGCGCCGAGTTGCCGCCCGTGTACTTGCTTGTGAACACGCATTGCTCATTGTCCGTGAAGCCGGAACCATCCGCGCCGCCGAAACCTTGCCCACTGTTATTGACGTTGCAGTAAAGCGGCTGGCCACTGCCCGCGGTAAAGATCGGAGCGACATTCCATCCTCCGGCCACGCGTCCCAGCAGACCGGATTGCTGCCGGTACCAGGGCGTCTGCCACACGACGAACGTATTGAAGATGAACTTCTGATTGAACGATTGCACCCCATACATCGTGCTCAGATTGAATGGATCGTCCGGCGTATAAGCGCTGGTCGCCTGCGAGTCCGCTCCCGTGCCCAGCGCCTTGCTATAAGTAAAGTTTTCCTGGAGCGTAACGCCGTGCCAATCCGTCGCCTTGAAGGTGATGAATCCGCCATGGTAGTTGCCATAGCCGGTTGCCGTCGCCAGGCTCACGCCGCTGGAAATCTGGCCGTTCGCACCGTTAGCCTGCCCCGGAATCGGCGTATTCATCATGCTGCGCGAGAAGTTGTAGCCGCCATTGTCGAGCGCGGACCAGAGACTCCACACATTCTGGTTCCCCAGATTGCTGATCTGCTTATGCAGCACCGCCGTCGTGCAGTTCGCATAGCCGTTGCAGTAACCCGTGCCCGCCAGCGCGGCCTCGAAGAAGGGCTGCGCCGACGCGTTCGGAAACACGGGGTTTGTCTTCGCCGTCGCCGCGCCCACCGTCTGGATGCACTGCGACGCGGAAGATGCGCAACCCATCGCGGTCTCAAGCGCGGCATAGGCGTTCGCGAACGATTGCCCGCCCACCGTCATCATGTAAGGCACCGCGTTGAGGTTGATCGGCTGGAACTCATGATGAATCAACCGCCCAATGTATCCCACCTCCACCAGCGTCTTGCGCGTCACCTGCCGTTGAATCGTCAGGTCGAAGGAGTCCACGTCGTTCGGCCGGAAGTGCGGGTCGAGCACGGACCCCGTAGCCGACGAGATGCTGTTATAGCCCGGGTAAAGCGGCTGCGGCAACGTCTGCGAGGCCGCCGCCAGGGGAGCCGTGCTCCCGTCCGTCCCGATACGGAAAGCCGTCGTGTCCGTCGGTATCGCCGGACCGCACTGCCCCGTCGACAACGCCACGCGGCATTGCACCGGCTGGATCAAGCCCGCGCCCAGCAGTGGAGTCAGCACCTGGCCGACGCCGTTCAGCCGTCCGTAAATGCGCCCATAACCAACCCGCACCACCGTCGAATCTCCGCCGAACGCCCGCCCCAGCATCCCGTCCGATGGCAGATGCGGGTTCCACGCCGCCGCGACCCGCGGGCTGAACGATCCGTAAAACGGATTGTAAGGATATTTCAGGCCGCTGCCGACGTTCCCCACCAACGCGAAACCCACCTGCGGGTTGTAGACCGCTCCCTGGAGCGCCGAAGCCTTCCGCCGCGCCAGGTAATCGAGCGCTTCAACCGGCTCGTCGCTAGCGTCCACAAAGGAAACCTGTTTACCGGTAGCCTCCGTCGGCGGCATCTCCAGCGTATAACCCAAACCGTAGGTCAGTGTGACCGTCGGCTTCAAATGCCACGAATCGCTGAAATACACGTTGTAGTAGGGAATCGTGACTTGATCCTGCGCGGGGGTAAGCGGCGCGTTCAGCGTCAACGCGTTCCCGGCACGGGTATAGGCGATCTGTGAATCCGTCACAATGCCGAGCACCGCCGCGGCCACGCGCCCCGCCGTTGTGCTTGAAGGATAACCGGCGGCTTGCAACCCGGATAAATTGATCAGTCCGGCTCCGGCTGAATCGCCCAGCTGATAGGTCGGGCTATAGTTGATCCCGCCGCCATTGTCAGTGCGCTGGTGATAGTTGAAGTTATGCTGATACTGCCCGCCGAACTGAATCAAATGGTTGCCCTTCAGCATGGTTACGTCGTCGCGAAAAAAGTGGTCGTGGCCGTCCCAGAAGCGCGTCCGGATGTCCTGCGTATCCACGTTATAGGGCAGCAAAGCAGTCGTGGAGTATTCGCCGAACGGTTCGATCGCGCCCCCAAGGCCGGAGATCTGCGGCGGGCCGCCGCTATCGGCCCACGACCACACATTGCGTAGATAGCTATAGTGAAAATCGTTCGTCGTATTGGCCGTGATATTTGTCGTTAGGCCCATGACAAAGTACCAGGGGTCTTGCGGACGCGTGGAGAGGGCCGCCGGCGTACCCTTCACGTCCCCGGGAAAAAACCCGCCGATATCGACCTGGCTGGTATTCGTAATGGCGGTTTTAAAGTAACGGTAACTGGCCATGAAATGCCACTTCGAGCCGAAGTCGTGATCGATGCGCGCCACGCCGAAATCGCTCTTTTGCGGAATGCTGATATTCGCCAGATACCCGATCTCATTGACGCCGTCGCAGCGCACTCCTAGCAGCGCGCCGCAGCTTGGGTCGTTTCCCACCGGCTCGTACTGGGTCCACAAAGCCTGCACGGCCGGGTTGATTCCCAGGTGGCGCGGGTCGATCGTATTCAGGTTGTAACTCGTGCCGTTGAACGTCACAATGCCATTTTTCATGTTCGCCGACGGGACCGCCCGCTCATACGTCGTCGAGTTGCCGAATCGGAAACCTTCATAGTTCGCGAAGAAGTACGTTTTACCGCCAAGATACTCCTTGGGTACGACGGGGCCGCCCGCCGCGGCTCCGAAACGGCTGTAATGGTTGCTCGGCTTGGCAATCCCGTTGGGTTGTGTGGGGCTTTGCGCAAAACGATTTTGCCAGGTATTCGCGCCGATATTGCTGTCGAGGTAATACTCGTAAATCGTTCCGTGCCACGCCTTTGTCCCGCGTTTTGTAACCACTTCCACCTGCGATCCGGAAGAGTTGTTGAAGTCGGCCGTCTGGTTCGTCGTATTCACCTTGAACTCTTCCACGCTGTCCGCCGGCATCGGCATTACGCCGGAGGCACCCGCGCCGATCGAGCTTACGCCCGTGGGATTCCCGCCGAACGCGCCCGTATACGACTGCATACTGCCGTCCATGTCGCTGCTGTCATTGCCGCCGTCCAGCTGGAACACCGCCTGGTCCGACACCGTGCCCGCCACGCTGCCGCCCGGTGTCACCCCCGGCTGCAACGTGGCAAAGGTGCTGATGTCATGGCCCAGGGAAGGAAGCGCGCTGATCGCCACGGGCGTGACCGTACTGCCGATCGTCGCGTTCAGCGTCTGCAAGTCCGAGCCCGTCGACTGTACCTCGATCGTCGTCTGCGAGCCGCCGATCGCCAGGGTGAAGTTGGCCGTCGTCTGCGTCCCTACGTTCACCAGTTGATTGGCGATCTTCGACACCGAAAACCCGCTCATCGCCGCCGTAATGGTGTACGCACTCGGATCGACATTCGTCAGCACGTACTGCCCGTCGCTATTGCTCGTCGTCGTCCGCGCAATGTTGGTGGACAAATCCGTCAGCGTCACCACCGCGCCTGGAATCACCGCGCCCTGCTGATCAGACACCACGCCCACCACGGTACCGGTGCTGGTCGCCTGCCCCAAAACAGGACTGAAACCCGCGAAGACCAAGGCAAGCAAAAGAAAATGCAACAGAAACAAGGAAGAGCGGCGCGGAGAGATTCGCTTCATGAAACTCCTTTTCAGTGCTTCGCGTGCAAAATGGCCTACACCTCCGCCCGCCCTTGAGAGACAAAGATCCCCCGGCTGCAAATCTGCGCTTGTCTAAAGAACTTCTGGATAGACACACCCGCAAAGGAACAGCTTTGATAGCAATGACGAAGAGTGAGCCAAATCTAACACGGAAGATTGGCCGCTCTGAACATTTTTATTCAACAGAGATTTACACAGCCTTCGGGCGTCCCGAAAGGCACCGTCGTCTCAACGCCCCGCATACAGCTGGAAGGCTCCCCAATAGATCGGCTTCCGGTACACCCCGCCCCCATGCAGCATCTCGAGCTTCGCCTCCCGCAGCGCGATGTCCGGCGCGCCGTCCGCCAGCAGCCGCGCATACATCGTGTCCATCAGCCGCGGTGTCGCCGCGTCGCTCACCTCCCACAGCGACCCGATCACTCGGTGCGCCCCCGCCCGAAGAAACGCCCATGCCAGCCCCACCACGCCCTCGCCCGCGTAATCCCGTATCCCCGACCCGTAACACGACGACAGCGTCACGAGCTCCGCCGACAACGGCTGCTTCAGAATCTCGCTCGCATACAGCTTGTTCCCCACGCCCGCCAGGCTCTCCCCTCCGGCATTCCCACCCGACAGGATCACCGCCGAGTCCAGCGGATTCAGCTCGCTCGCCGTCGCATGAGCCACAAAA
>CAXTRY010000108.1:0-9279 GCA_964246805.1 uncultured Acidobacteriaceae bacterium | reverse complement strand
GTTGTACACAATGTAGCCAAAGAAGTTCACGGGGTAGCGCGCGCCCGCGCCCGCCCCCGCGCCCGCGCCGACGACCCAGTAGTCCCAGCCGGGCAGCTCGGAACCGGGAACGTAGCCGGGAAAGATGAGCTTGCCGTCATGGGTGGAGCCTCCGGCATAGAGCTTCTTCAGCGTAGTCATTTGTGGCGCGGTGAGGCAATCGAGGGTGTCTTCGCCTTTGCAGAGGAGGACGGCGGGGTCGAAGCGGCAGCGGGTGGGGTCGCTGACGATGCCGTCCTTGACGCCGTCGAGGGCGTCGCAGGCGTCGAGCGCGGCGCGGTGGATGGCGGGCAGCTTCATGGCCGGAATGTACCCGGCCGGGTCCAGAGTCATGGTTTGGCCGACATCGATGGCGGAGGTGAGCATATGGGTCCAGTTGTTGGCGGGGGCACCGGCGAGGATGCCGTCGTAATCTTCGGGAAAGCGCTGTGCCTCCATCAAGGCCTCACGCCCTCCGTTGGAGCAGGCGTCGAAGAAGGCGTGGCTGGCGGGCTTGCCGTAGAGGGCGGCGACGAGCTCCTTGGCGCGCAGGGTGGTGAGGTGGAGGGCGCGGAAGCCGTAATCGGCTATCTTTTCGGAATGGTGGAAGGCCCATGAGGCGTCTTCGGCTCCGGCCTGGTGACCGGTGTCGGTACTGGCGGTGGCGAAGCCGGAGCGGAGACTCGAGGCCATCTGGCCATAGTTGATGGTGCCGGCGTAGCCTCCGTTGCCGACGCCGAGGAAACGGCCGTTCCAGCCGGAGAGGGGAAGCCAGACTTCGAAGCGGATTTCAGAGTTCGGCGTCGGACGGAGAATGGCGGCGACGCGACAGAAGACGGGAAGCTTGTCGAGGGACTCGCCGTAAGGGGTGGTGAGCTTGCCGCTGTCTACGGTTTGGGCAAGAGTCAGCGTGGTGTTCTCCATTGCATGGGCGCGCAGGGCGGCACACGCGGCGGGAGATTGCGCGAATAGAGGCGTTATAGCGGCGGCGAGGACAACGGCAAGAAATCGGAACATGGCGGGTGCAGTCTACCATCCGGCTCGGGTGTGGGACGAAGCCTTCTGTCACCACAGCGATTAATATGGCGCCGCACAAGCTTTTCGTCCTGTTGCACCTACGCGACGCGTTTGGATGCGCGACAAACTTGTACAGCCGAGATGTCATCAGATGGCCCATGCGTTTTTCCCGGTGGATCTCGTTCACGATGCCCAGCATCAGTTATCCATTACTCTTTGCCGCACTGGCAATGTTCTGGGCAACTCCGGCGCGGGGCGACGCGGTGTTGTTGATCGGGGAGCCGATCAATTTTCTGGGGCATGTCGCGGCTACCGGCCATGCGGCGTTGCTGCTGACGAATCTTTGCTCGGACGATTATCTGCATGTGCGGGCTTGTCGGGCGGGAGAGGCGGGAACGGTGATCAGCCGGTATCCGGGCGTGTCCGGGTACGATTGGCTGGCGGTCGCGCCAGTGCCGTATTTTTACGCGGTCGATGAGGTGGGCGAGATTCCGGGAACGATCTCGGGCGCGGTGCTCGACGAACTGCGGGAGCGATATTTCAACAAGCATCTGGCTGGGCTGACGGAGCCGCGGCATCACGATGCCTGGGTGCAGTTGGCGGGATCGTCGTACCGGCGGCGAATTGTGTATCCGTGTGCGAACCACTCCGGAGCAAGACCGGCGATTGATGGCGTGGTTGAATGAGCGGCCCGAACCGCTCCCGGTTCAATTTTATGTATGCCAACTGCGCGGACTTCACACGGAACGCGCTGAATGTCCTATTTCCGGGGATGGTGCATCGGAACATCCTCTTCGACGCGGGATTTACGACGCCTAAGGAGCTGGCGGCGGCGGCGCACCGGTACGCGGGGATGCACCCGGAGCTTGGATTCCGCGTTGAGATTTTGCCACAGGTTCCGGGCGGCCTTGCACGCAGCGCGCCCATGCGGGGGGTGACGGAATCGTTCGTCAAACGGACGCCGTTTCTAATGGGACTGGCGGTGCTGAATCCGATGCCGATCGGCGGGGTAATCGCTTCCGGACTGCTCGACCACCGGTACAACGCTTTCAACCATACGAAGACGGCCCCGGTATTTCATCCCGGCGGAGATGACTCAGCGTGAGTAGGAGCGACGGGAAGATTTAGTCTTGGACGGGTTATTTGCCGCATGGCGTTGGGACGGCGAACGCGACTTCCCTTCCGGAATGACTAACCCAAGAGCCCAGGGGCATATTACGGCTGTAGGATGAATGGGTGAACCTGCCTGTCAATCCGCCGGTGTTGCCGATGCTGGCCAAGCGTGTGGACGCGGTGCCGGACGGCGACGGGTGGGTGTTTGAGCCGAAGTGGGATGGGTTTCGGGTGTTGGTGTTTCGAGATGGGGATGAGCTGCTGCTACAGAGCCGGGACGGGAAGGGGCTAAACCGGTACTTCCCCGAGGTGGAGGCGGTGTTGAAGGAGCAGCTGCCGAACCGGTGTGTGCTCGACGGCGAGATTGTGATCACGGGGGCGCGGGGATTGGACTTCGACGCGCTCCAGCTGCGGGTGCATCCGGCGGCGTCGCGAGTGCGGCTACTGGCGGAGCAGACGCCGGCGTCGGTGGTGTTCTTCGACCTGCTCTGCGTGGGCGATGCGGACCTGCGCGGGGTGCCGCTGGAGGAGCGGGTGGCGCGGCTGAGCGAAGTCTTGCGCGGGGCGCGGGCACCGGTGCATCAAACGCCGGTGACGCAGGATCGAGCGGTGGCGGAAGACTGGTTTACACGGTTTGAGGGCGCGGGCCTGGACGGGGTGATGGCCAAACCGGCGCGCGGCGTCTATGAGCCGGATAAGCGGGCGATGCTGAAGGTGAAGCATGAGCGGGACTGCGACTGCGTGGTGGCGGGGTTCCGGTGGCATAAGGATGGGGAGGGCGCGGCGGTAGGATCGCTGCTGCTGGGGCTGCACGACGCCGGCGACGCGTTGCAGAGCGTCGGGGTGTGCGCAAGCTTTACGATGGCGAAGCGGCGGGAGCTGGTGGAGTTTCTCGCGCCTTACCGGTTGGCGGCGGGCGAGGCGCATCCCTGGTCGGCCTGGGGGCAAGCGGACGCCGAGCTGTCTTACAAAGAACAACGGATGCCCGGTGCGCCCAGCAGGTGGAATAGCGGGAAAGACTTATCGTGGGTGGCGCTGCGGCCGGAGCTGGTGGTCGAGGTGGCGTATGAGCATATGCAGGGCAACCGGTTCCGGCATATGGCGCAGTTCCGGCGCTGGCGGATGGATAAGCGGCCGCAGGATTGTACGTATGGGCAGCTGGAGGTGGTGGCTCCCGAGGAGCTGGCGCGGGTGTTTGCGGGCGGGCGATAGGTGGCGAGCATCCTATCCGGCGATCTGCTTCAGCGGACGGACTCGTTGAGGCCGAGGGCATGGACGACGACCGGATCGGGGACGGTGATGCCGTTCTGTTTGGTGACCAGGCCGAAGTCGGTTTGGTAGTCCCACATAGCCCAACCGATGTTGTTGACTCTGAAGGCGTCGACGGTGTCATGGAGCCAGGCGGCGCGCATGGCGGGCGGCGAAAACTCGCGGAGGACGCCGAACTCGCCGCAGTAAACGGGGACATTGTGGGCATCGGCCCATTGCTTGGCAAAGGCCAGGGTGCGGGCGATGCGATCCGCGTCCCAGCGGGCGAGGCCGTACTCTTCGACAAAATATCGCCCGGTGAGATCGTGGGCCTGGGAGAGGTTGGCGGCAATGTTCTCGGGGGTGGAGGGATACGGAACGGCGCGCAGGGGAGCAATGCGGGGATCGGTCCAGGTGGCCCCCTGGTGGGTGAAGGCGAAGGGCTCGTAGTCGTGGAAGGTGTAGATGACGTTGGACAAAGCGAGGGGTTCAGTCTGGAGCAGGTCGGGGAGGCCGGACCAGCGCGCTCCAGTGGCGAGGATGGTGTTTTGCGGCGCGGCGCGGCGGATGGCGTCCGCGGCGCGGGCCTCGATGCCGATCCAGCGGAAGAGGTCGGTCTGCTCGGGCTCGTTCATGATTTCGAAGAAGACGAGACTGGGATCGCGGTTGCCGAAATGGGCGGCGAGCGAGGACCAGAGCGTTATGAACTGGACTACGGCGTCATCGCCGGAGCGAAGGGCTTCCTTGTAAGGGCTTTCGGGATGGATGTCGACGATCACGGCGAGATGGTGAGCGAGCATGAGGTCGATGACGCGATCGAGTTCGGCGAGGAAGGGAGCGGCTAATGGGCCGGAGAGCGGAACGGGGTCGATACTGAGGCGGACGTGATCGAAGCCGAGATGCTCCATCAGGGCGATGTCGTCGCCGGTGGTGAAGGAGCGGAGGCGGGCTACGGAATAATTGTTGGGGGCCTGAGCGAACCACATGCCGGCGTTGATGCCGCGCCGGAGGTGCTGGGCGCGAGTGTGGGCGAGGTCCGGCTGGGCGAGAGCGGGGAGTGCCAGGGCGAGGAGGAGGATGAGGAGTAAGGGCATGGATTTTAGTTATGGTTGTGTGTTGTAGAGACGCTGTCCGAGCTTGGAAAGCAGTACGGTGATACTGGCGCGGGACACGGCGCAATAAGGTGTGCCTATGAGTTCATTAGAGCAAGTCCAGTTGTTCTTCAGAACCAAGAGCTCTCTGAGCGTCGCGCAGAACTTCGATGCTCATAGGGATTTCAAGCCGTTTGCCCTCGTCAATGATCTCCCGGATGGTCACGATAGACAGGCGGTCGTAGCTGCGACCCATCTCCGCGTGGCGGTATTGTCCCGCGGCTTTTGCTTCGGCGGTCATGGGGCTTGTTGGCGGTTCCAATGTGATGAGGAAGGCGAGCGCGGCTTGCTCCCGTTCCATGTCACCTCGCAGTGTGGCCACATCGCCTCGTTTAACCGCTCCCGATTTGACCTGGAAGATAATCTTTGCGTTGTCGATCCGTCCGACCTTGAAAAAAGCCCGGGCATCGATCCCCGCATCCGCGCCCTTCTTTTCATTGATGACCGCGCGATTCCGTGTGTAGGTGAGAACGGCCCACTTTTCGAATTCCTTTCGCAGGCGATCATCGTGTTTGTGAGCAAGCGCGCGCGCCGATAGGAGGTCGCGCGGAAGTCCATCGGTCTGTATCGCGCCCATGGCCTCGAGGCCAAACGTCTTTTCCAAGCGCCGGAGAACGAGAGAAATCGATTGATAGGTAATGTCGATGCCTATCCATTGACGGCCCAAGCGCTCGGCAACGGCAACGGTGGTTCCGCATCCGCAATAAGCATCGAGCACTACGTCTCCCCGATTGCTGGAGACGGATATGATTCTTTCCAGGAGCGCTTCGGGTTTTTGGGTCGGGTATCCAAGCCGTTCGGCCGCCATCGGATTGAGAGCTGGGATTTGGAACACATCCGTGGGCAGCTTATCTACATTGTCGGTACTTATTCTGGCACCGGCGGGATTCTGGGCACGCTTAAGAGATGCCGGTGTTCGCGGCTCCCGGACGTCATCGGAGTTAAAGGTGAATTGGGAAGATTTCGAATAGAAAAAGATGGTGTCATGCTTACGCGCAAATCGTTTTCTTGAAGCACCTCCTGTTTGATACGACCAGACTATCTCGTTCTGAAAGTCTCCGCCTTGCGAACAAAAGACTGCGTCCAGCACCAATTTCAGGTAGTGGCTAGAGGTGGGATCGCAATGGAGATAGAAACTGCCAGATTCTTTTAGGACCCTGTAAACTTCCGTTATGCGCAAGGAGATGCTGATGAGATAGGCCAGCAGGCTTCCCTCACCAAGGACGCCATGAAGGCCTCGAATGAGGGCAACCAGCTGAGATTGAAATCTGCCATTTTCATTGATCGTTATTTCGGCGTATCCCGCGTTCGCAAGATCATCCCATTTCCAGGTATCAAGGAAAGCTTGTACCTGAGCGCGATCTTCCACGCCTACATTGTTATAAATCTGGTTGTAGTTTCTTTTTGAATTGAAGGGTGGATCGATATAACAAAGATCGACGCTCTCGTCTTTGATCTTCTTGCGAAGAATATCGATGTTGTCCCCGTAGAAGAGCTTTTTCATTTCTATCCCAAGAGCGCTGTAGTGTTGATGGTAACGCATGCTCCAAATTGATATTCAGATAGAACAACCGAGCCATGGATAGTACGGAAGGCACCGGCGACGACTATCCGAGGGCGCGGGTGGTGTCGTCGTCTGGATCGGGGGTTTGTTGCGGTGGGCGCTGGGATTCAGGGACGTGGCGGAGATTGAGGCGGATGCGATACCAGATGTAGGCACGCCCACGCATCCGGTCGATGAGGAGATCGTCTTCGGCGAGGAGGGCGGCGGCCTCGGGGTGGGCGGCCTTCCAGCGTTCCAGCCCCGCCAGCGCGGCGGCTTTATCCGGAGAGTTGGCGATGGTGATGAGGGGCATGGTGCTGGTTCTGGCGGCGCGGCTGGGTTTGGCTGGAGCTTGGGGAGGCGCGGTTTCGATGGGTTCCGTGTCAGGTGCGGGAAGGGACTCGGGTGCGGCGGTGGCGGGTGCGGTGAGGGTTTTGGATTGGCGGCGGAAACGGTGGGCACCGAAGCCTTCGTTGAGTTGCTGGGAGAAGGCCTTCGAGGAGGCTGGCTTGCGGGCTTTGGAGGGAGCCACGCGGGCGGGTTCATTCTCGCCTTTGGCGAAGTGGGGCGGCCAGGGAGCATCGCCCAGGCCTTTAGTTTCGTCGCGCGCGGCGAGGTCGAGGAGGGCGTCGAGAGAGCCGGGATGCTGGTCGATGGTCGCATGGGGATCGCCGATGGCGGCGAAGCGGGCGGTCATGGAAAGGACGGTGAAGGCCGCGGGGTCGCACTCCGGCACTTCCTCCCAAAAGAGCGGAGCGGAGACTCGGGCGTCGGGTAATGGCCGCACCGAATACGCCGAAGCGGTCGTGCGGTCCTTGGCGTTCTGGTTGTAGTCGAGGAAGACGCCGTGGCGCTCCTCCTTCCACCACTTGGAGGAGGCGAGGGCGGGGACGCGGCGTTCGACGGCCCTCGCCAGCGCCAACGCCGCTCGCCGGACTTCGGTAAAGCTCCAGCGCGGGTGAATGGGGACGTTGAGGTGAATGCCGCGCGAGCCGCTGGTCTTTGGGAAGGCGGCGAGACCGAGCTCGTCGAGCAGCGCCTTGGTTTCAAGAGCGACGAGGCGGACCTCCGCGAAGCCGACGCCGGGGCCGGGGTCCAGGTCAACGCGGAGCTGGTCGGGATGGTCGAGGTCGACGGTGCGGACGGGATGGGGGTGGAGTTCGATGCAGCCGAGATTGACCACCCAGGCGAGGGCGGCGGAGTTATCGACCACAACCTCGTCGGCGGTGCGGCCGGAGGGAAACGACAGGGTGACGGTGCGAAGAAAGGGCGGCAGGTTATCAGGGGCGCGCTTCTGGTAGAAGGGCTCGGGCTGCTGTCCATCGGCAAGGCAGGCTCCATTGACGAAGCGCTTGAGGACGATAGGCCGTTCTTGAATACCGCCCAGCGCGCCGGGAGCGACGGCGAGGAAATACTTGACGAGGTCCAGCTTCGTGAGCTGGACCTTGTGCGAGAAGTAGAGCTTTCCAGGATTCGAGATGCGGACGGTGTGGCCGTCGAGGGTGAGGAGTTCGGCGTCGTCTGGCTTGGGCACGGGATAAGCGTACACCGGCGGGTTCTGTGTCCATGAGATCAAAGAGGCGGCACCAGGTTGGATCACAATGAAAAAGAGGATTTCTATGTTCAATGTGACGGACCGGGCGCGAATTGCAGCTCCGGTGGAGCGGGTCTTTCTGTTGTCGACGAGCGTGCCGGTGGTGCAAATGACACTCGGGATGAAGCCGGTGACGGGCAAGGGCGGATGGCGCGGGAACGGGCTGATCGTAGCTGGGGACACGGTGGATTGGCGCGGGTGGAAGTTTGGCCTGCCGCAGATGCATACGAGCGTCATCTCGGGGTATAAGGAGGGAGCCTTCTTCCAGGACACGCAGCTGCGGGGGCGGTTCGCGGCGTTCCAGCATGACCATCACTTCGCCGCGGTTGATGGCGGGACGGAGCTGTGGGACGAGGTGCGGTTTGCGCTGCCGTTTGGAGGTGCGGGCGCTCTGGTGGCAAAGTACCTGATGGTGCCGGAGATCGCGAGACTGGTGCGGCGGCGATTCGCGTTGTTGAAGGGGCTGGCAGAGGGGGAGGGCTGGCGGCAGTATGTGAAGTGATGACATCGGGTGTGTCCCTCGGTTTCGGGAACGGCATCTGATCGTCTGAGGTGAGGCGATGAAGGCGATTGTGCTGCATGAGTATGGCGCGCCGGAGAAGCTGAAGTACGAGGATGTCGACGATCCGAAGCCGGGCGAGGGCGAGGTGCTGGTGCGGGTATCGGCGACGAGCGTCAATCCGGTCGACTACAAAATGCGAAGCGGCGAGGCGAAGGAGCGGTTTCCGGTGGAGTTCCCGGGCATTCTGGGGCGGGACATCGCGGGAATCGTGCGTGAGCTTGGGCCCGGGGTTACAGAGTTCGAGCCGGGCGACCATGTGATGGCCATGGGCCTTAAGTCCTATGCGGAGCTGGCGGTGGTGAAGGTGTCCGATGTGACTCGGGTTCCGGAAGGGCTGGAGATGACGGAGGCCGGAGCACTGCCGCTGGTGACACTGACGGGCGAACAGCTGATCCGGCTGGGAACGAAGATCGAAAAGGGGCAGACGGTGCTGATCGCCGGGGCGCTGGGCGGTGTGGGACGAAGCGCGGTGTGGACGGCCAAGCAGGCGGGAGCGGTGGTGATCGCGGGGGTACGGAAAAGCCAGTTGAAGGAGGCGGGGACTTTAGGAGCGGACGAGGTGTTGGCGCTGGACGACAAGGAGGCGATGGCGAAGCTGGGGTTTGTGGATGCGGTGGCTGACGCGGTCGGCCACACGACGGCGGAGATGCTGCTGGGGAAGGTGAAGCAAGGCGGTATTTTTGCATCGGTGCTTGGACCCCCGGCCAATGCGAAGATGCACCCGACGGTTACCGTAGTTCCCGTGAGTGCGGTGCCCGACGCGACGATGCTGCGGAAGCTGGCGGAGGACGTGTCGGCGAAAAAGCTGGTCATCCCGATCGACCGGATGATTCCCCTGGAGGATGCGGCCGACGGGCAGCGAGCGGCGAAAAAGGGCGGGATTGGGAAGGTAGTTCTACTGGCATAGCCGAAGTTCTTCTGCGGATATAAGGGGGCGTTTTACGAGGCTCACACTTGCGGCGGGTTACTTCGCGGAGATTGGAGGTAATCAACCCTTGTGCGGAGTAGTTACCGTGTGGGCGGGGGTTGGGGT
>CAXTRY010000107.1:0-9352 GCA_964246805.1 uncultured Acidobacteriaceae bacterium | reverse complement strand
TCTGTATGTCATTCCCGTAGGAAATCCGCGTCTGCACCCGGAGCCACCATGAACCCGCATCTCACCACTCTAGAAGCCCGCCTAGCTCCCCTCAACGCCCAACTCGCCCACCACCCCCTCTACCGCAGCTTCGAGACCCTCGCCGACCTCCGCCTCTTCATGGGAACCCACGTCTTCGCCGTCTGGGATTTCATGTCGCTCCTCAAGACCCTCCAGCGCGGCCTCACCTCGGTCGAGGTCCCCTGGACTCCCAGTCCGCTTCCAGAGTCACGCCGCCTCATCAACGAGATCGTCTTCGGCGAAGAGTCCGACCTCTTTCAGGGCCGGCCCGTCAGCCACTTCGAACTCTACCGCACCGCCATGCTCGAATGCGGAGCCGACACCGCCCCCATCGACCGCCTCCTCGCCGCCCTCGCCGAGGGCGCCCCCTGGCGCGACGCCCTCGCCGCCTGCGGTGCGCCCGCTCCCGCCGTCCACTTCGTCGAAACCACCTTCTCCATCATCGAAACGGGCAAGCTCCACAGCACCGCCGCCGCCTTCACCTTCGGTCGCGAAGACTTGATCCCCGAGATGTTCCGCGGCTTCCTCCGCGACCAGGATCAAATGCTCGGCGGCCAGCTCTCCACCTTCCGCTGGTACATGGAGCGCCATATCGAGGTCGACGGCGACGCGCACGGCCCCATGGCCCTCCGCATGGTCGCCGAACTCTGCGGCGACGACCCTCAGAAGTGGCACGAAGCCACCGAAGCCGCCGTCGAAGCCCTTGAAGCCCGCGTCGCGCTCTGGGACGGCGTCGTTAGCCTGCTCCAAGCGATAACGCCCCTCCTCTCCTATTGAGTGAACGACACCCGCTCCCACCAGCATGAGTTCAGCTTTCACTCGTTCAGAGTATTCGCTTGTCCGCGCCGGTTTTCTCAGAACATGAGGCAATTAATAGATCTATTAACACACAAGGCCAGAGGTGCAGTTGATCCGACAATCACAATCCCCACAACAATGCGTTAGCGAGAATGTGGGGTGCCGAACACTATGGAGTTGAGAAAAATAGTATAAGTAGATCTCGTCTTCTGGAAATCTTCAGGCGGAGAAATCAATAAAATTCTTCCGTCATCAACTCGGCTCTTCTGTTCAAAAGAGAAATAAGTCGTTATGTTGATCGGACCTTGCGCGTGATTGCGATTGGATACTTGCCAAGCTGTGGCATTTCCTAGAGACAGCCGTTTTGCCGTGTGTGGCCGTACCGGCACCTCGTCATCATCGATCCGCAAATGAACCTCAAAAACGATACAGCTACGTCCTAAGGAGTCTAGAAATATCGTGAACCCATGAAAGGGAGCGTTGTTTGCGACTCCACCCCACCCCGTCAATCCCTCGGGTACCCGGGCATGGAGCTTGTAATCGTCGATGGACACATCGCCCCTGTACGCAACTCCCACTTGCGGTCTGCTCATCGTTGCTCGATCACAAGACAGAGGGGCTCGTGCTCGCGAATGAGCTAGTTGTGGTGCTGCAATCGGCGCAGTCGTGACGAGGATGAGGATTGGTAAGACTTTACCACGCAACATCGACCACTCCCGAAAGCTTGACTCCGCAGGCTGCGGTAGCGGTGACTAATTGCTTGTACCGTTTCGATAACTCCCCTGGATACCCGGCGTCGGCGTTGTACATGTGTTTCTTGTCACTGTTCAACGCTGCGGCATATTCTTCAATCGTCTTAGGACGGCCCGCCAGGTATGAAGCCCAATCGGTGATCCATGCATCTGCCGATGCTTCTACGTTTGGGTATGCAATGTTGTTACCACCATGTTTCGTCATGCCGAATAGATTGTTCAGAGGCTTTCCGTTGCTGGAACTGTTCGTTCCGAATACGTGCACGAGGTCCCAGCCGCTCTCTTGCAACGCCGTAGACATAATGAACAAAGGATCGATATTCAGTCGCTTTCCCATCTTCTCGAATATGGCTATGTACTTTAGCTGCATGATGGGTCTTCCACATTTGTTGGTGGCTAACTGGTTTGCGTAATCGTGCGGCTTCGTCGTCATTCGGCTCGCCTCCTTAACTCGTCGCAAGCGAGCCTATCACACCCCTTCAGCGGCTGTTTCACAACTGGTTTGTCTTGAGGCGGTAGCGAGAACAGCGCGATAAACTGGAAGAGTGCACCATCTTTTACAGAACATGAACCCGCAGCAGCAGCAGGGCATCCAGGCCGTGGACGGCCCCGTGCTTCTGCTCGCCGGGGCAGGCTCCGGCAAGACGCGCGTCATCACCCACCGCATCGCCTATCTGATTGAAGAACGCGGCGTTCCGGCCGACGCCATTCTCGCCGTTACCTTCACCAATAAGGCCGCCAAAGAGATGGCCGAGCGCGTCGACAAAATCCTCGGACATAGCTCGCTCGCCAAACCGACGCTGTCGACGTTTCACAGCTTCTGCGTGCGGGTGCTGCGCCGCGACATTGAAGCGCTTCGGATCGGCAACACAGGTCTGACGAAGACCTTCGCCATCTACGACGAGACCGACCAGCAGGCCGTCGTGAAGACCGCCCTCAAGCGCCTCGCCATCGACGACAAGCAACTAAAACCGCGCGTCGCTCTCGGTCGAATCTCTTGGGCCAAAAACCACATGATCGACCCGCAGGAGTATTTTCTCGCCTCCACCAACCCGATGGAAGAGAAGATCGCGCACATCTTCGAGATCTACCGCAAGGAACTCTTCAAGGCCAACGCGCTCGACTTCGACGACCTTCTGCTCGAAACCGTTCGTCTCCTTAAATCGTCAGCCGAGGTCCGCGAACGCTACAATCGCCGCTTCCGCTACGTCATGATCGACGAGTACCAGGACACCAATCGTCCGCAGTACGAGTTGATGAAGCTCCTCGCCGGATCGCACGGCAACATCTGTGTCGTCGGCGACGAGGACCAGTCCATCTATAGCTGGCGCGGCGCGGACATCAAGAACATTCTCGAATTCGAGAAGGACTTCCCCAAGGTCCAGACCATCCGCCTCGAACAGAACTACCGCTCCACCTCGACCATCCTCGAAGGCGCGTCCGCGGTCGTCGCGAACAACAAGCAGCGCAAGGGCAAGAACCTCTTCACCACGCGCGAAGGCGGCAGCTTGCTCGGCTACTACGAGGCCCCCGACGGCGAGAACGAAGCCCTCTTCATCGCGGACCGCGTCAACAAGTATCTCCGCGCCGCCGGACAAACCGAGGACCTTCCGCGCTGCGCCGTCCTCTACCGCACCAACTCGCAGTCGCGGCTGGTCGAAGAGGCTTTGCGGCGCTACCAGATTCAATATCACATGGTCGGAGGCTTCTCCTTCTACGACCGCGCCGAAGTTAAGGACATCCTCAGCTACCTGAAGCTCGTGCAGAACCCACACGACTCGATAGCGTTATCCCGCACCGTGAATTCGCCGCCGCGCGGCATCGGCAAGACGACGGTGGAGATTCTCGAACGCCTTGCGCTCACGACGGGAATGAGCACATGGGACGCGATCGCGCGCGCCATCGCCGACCGGCTGCTGCCGCAACGCGCGCTCACCGCGCTCGAAGGCTTCCGCCGTCTCATCGAAGACGCCCGCGCCATGCTCGGTCCCAGTTTCGCGGAAAAGCTATCCAGTGACATTCCCGCCTCGCCTCTGTCGTTCCGCGGAGAAGCGGAGGAACCGACTTCTGACGACGCCACCGGCTTCGACCCCGAAGAGTTCGCCGCTCCAAGCGATTCCAACGCCCCAACCTTTGACACCTCTTTCAACTTCGGCTTCGACTTCGGCCCGTCCGAAGAAATCTCCACCCTCGCCGCTGAAAACAGCATCGACTCCGACGAAGCCCACGGCATTAAGGAAGAAGAGCTCGACAGCACCAGCTTCAATCCCTTCGCTCCCGTCGTTCTGAAGAAGTCGGCGAACACCACGCCCGAACGAGCCGCCGAACTCGTCATGGAGTCCGACAAACCAGCCTTCCGCAAGCCCGGCGACGCCGCGACTTTGCCCGAACTCATCAAGTTCCTTAACGACCGCAGCGGCTACATCCGCGCCCTCGAAGCCGAAGGAACTCCCGAGTCCTTCTCCCGCATCGAGAACCTGAAAGAATTGGCCAACGCCGCGCAGGACGCCCAGGAGCGCGGCGAAACTCTGGCCGAGTTCCTCGACCATGCGGCGTTGGTCAGCGATGCGGACTCCTACTCCGCCGACGCCCGCGTCACCCTGATGACCCTTCACGCGGCCAAAGGCCTGGAGTTCCCGCTCGTCTTCCTCACCGGCATGGAAGAAGGCCTCTTCCCCAGCGCGCGCACGCTCGTCGAACCCGCCGGCCTCGAAGAAGAGCGCCGCCTCTGCTACGTTGGCATGACCCGCGCCATGGACACGCTCGTCATCACGCGCGCCCGCCACCGCCGCCGCTACGGCTCAGACATGCCGGAGGCCAGCATCCCCTCGCGCTTCCTCGAAGAGATCCCGGCACATCTGATCGAAGACCTCGGCAGCCCGCCGGCCCGGCCTCAGTTTTCCAGCACAGCGTATTCCACCCCGTATCCGCGTCCCGGTCAGCGCAACGCCGAGGCCGGCGACCGCCACTACAGTTACGAGGACGAGGATCAAACCGCCCAGACCGCCTCCACCTCCTCTTCCTCCAGCAACAGGTTCTCCACCACCGGGATCGCCGCAGGCTCAAAGCCCGTCTCTCCTTCCGGCTCCATGGACAACATCGCCAGCTTCTTTGCCGCGCGCGGGCAATCGATTCCGCGGCCCGGCCAAAAGTTCTCCCGCCCTAAACTCGACATCCCCGAACCCACCGGCAAGACTGGTCTCAAGCAAGGTGCGCGCGTCCGCCACCCGAAATACGGTGAAGGTACCGTCTTTCGCCGCGAAGGAGACGGAGATGATGCCAAGATTACAGTACAATTTCAACAGCACGGCGTAAAGAAGCTAGTAGAGAAGTTCGCCCAGCTCGAAAGACTCTGAAGCACGCCTCTAAGCTACACATCTCCGCACAACAGAAAGTTTAGGCACACCATGGCAAACACCACCACCATTACCGACAAGATCGAACGCAAGAAGATCAAGCGCGCCGCCCGCAAGAAGGCCGCTCCCAAGGCTCCCCGTACCGGAGCCCGCGGCGAGAACAAGGCCAAACTCAAGAAGGCCACACGCGGTCAGAGTAAGCGCTAAGCAGTTACGAGGGTGAGCTTCGCGGCATGTTCGGCGTTGCTCACCCTCACTGAGAAAGTGGTGTATGTACTGTAAGACAGTGAGCGATCTCCATGCATGATGCCCTCACTCTTGGTTTGACGATCGGCTCTCCACTGTTTGCCGTGATGTTTGGCCTTCTCCTCAGTCAGCGGTCGCTCGATAGACTTGAAGAGCGCATGAATGCCCGCTTCTCTCGCATCGAAAGCCGCATGGATCGCCTGGAAACCCGATTAGACCGTCTGGAAATCCGCGTCGACTCCATCAAAGAAGACCAATCCCGCTTCTTCGAGACACTTGCCTCACATGACGCAAAGATCGGCGTCCTCATGGACGAACGCAACAAGTCTTAGCTTTCGAACAAATCAGTTGTGCCTTCCGTCCGCATCGGCGATAGTGGCTGTAACACTTTCCTAACTTCCCATCTTTGGAGCCACCGCTGGCCAGGCAGATCTTTCGCACCAAGTCGATCGACAAGCTCATCCTTGCGTCCGAGCAGCCTGAGCACGCTCTAAAGAAAACACTCGGTCCCGTCTCGCTCACCGCCCTCGGCATCGGCGCGGTCATCGGCTCGGGCATCTTCACCGTGATCGGCACGGCCATCGCGGGCGAAAAATTCGACACCACCTCCATCCTTCGCGCGCCCGTCCTCGACTACCTCATCCACCACTCCGCGCTTGCCGGACGCCCCGGAGCCGGCCCTGCTCTCGCGTTGTCGCTTGTGCTCGTCGCGCTGGTTTGCGGGCTCACCGGCCTTTGCTACGCCGAACTCGCCTCGATGATCCCCATCGCCGGCTCCGCCTACACTTACACCTATGCCACCCTCGGCGAGCTTGTCGCCTGGATCATCGGCTGGGACCTTATCCTTGAGTACGCCGGCTCCAACATGGCCGTTTCCGTCGGGTTCGCCGCCCATATGGTCGACCTGCTGGACTGGTTCGGTCTTCATCCCGCCCTGCGCTGGATCTCCCCCGCCTACCTTCCCGCCGGGTTGCAAGACCTCCAGGGCCACGACCTGTACGCTCCCGGCTGGCACTTCGGCTTTGACTGGCCGGCCTTCCTCGTCGTGATGCTGCTCACCATCGTCCTCGTCCGCGGCATCCGCGAGTCGGCCGAGACCAACAACGTCATGGTCCTGCTCAAACTCGCCGCCATCCTGCTCTTCATCGGGGCGGGCGCGCACTTCATCAAGCCCGTTTACTACCACCCCTTCTCGCCCAACGGCTGGTCCGGCGTCCTTACCGGCGGCTCCATCATCTTTTTCACCTACATCGGCTTCGACTCCGTCTCGACTGCCGCCGAGGAGTGCAAGAACCCGCAGCGCGATGTCCCCGTCGGCATCATCGCCACGCTCATTATCTGCACCGTCCTCTACATCGGCGTGGCCGTCACCCTTACCGGCCTCATTCCGTGGCAAAGCATGGTCGACGACGCTGCCCCCGTCGTGAACGCCCTCAAGAAGCTTTCGCTCGAACCCGGCGGCCACGCTCTGCACTGGGTGCGCCTCGCCGTCCTCTTCGGTGCCATGCTAGGCATGATCTCATCGATATTGGTGTTTCAGCTTGGCCAATCGCGGGTCTGGTTCGCCATGTCCCGCGACCGGCTCCTCCCGGACATCTTCAGCCGCGTCCACAAGAAATACCGCACCCCTGCTGTCGCTACGTGGGTCGCAGGGATCGTCGTCGGCCTCCCCGCCGGGCTCTTCGACATCGGCACCCTCACCGACCTCTCGAACATCGGCACCCTCTTCGCCTTCGCCCTCGTCTCGATCGGCGTCCTTATCCTTCGCGTCCGCGACCCCCGACGACGGCGCGGCTTCCGCGTCCCCTTCGGCCCGGTTATCCCGGTGCTTTCGGTGCTGTTCTGCATTCTGCTGATGATGGGTCTGCCGATCATCACCTGGATGCGCTTCTTCATCTGGCTTGGCCTCGGCCTGCTGATCTACTTCTTCTATAGTCGCAAACGAAGCGAGTTCTTCGCCGGATAGCGTTCGCGTATAAGTGTATCTATGTTTCCACCATCTATTGAACTCGCGCCAGTAGAGTTTGAACAACAAGTAGCGCCAATGTTTGCTGCTTATGCACCTACATTAGAAACAACAAGTATCCGCCACCTAGTCAAGATACAAGGCACCGATGGGATTTACGAAATCGATGTTCTTGTCACATTCGCGTGGATGGGGTTGAGCTATCGGACACTCGTTGAATGCAAGAACCATAAAAATCCGATCAAGAGAGACGATGTTCAGGTTCTTCAGTCGCGTCTTCAATCCACGGGTTCACAAAAGGGTGTGGTGCTTTCCACCAGCGGTTTTCAGAAAGGTGCCATTGAGTATGCACAGGCACATGGCATTGCCTTGGTTCAGATCGTCACCGGTGAATTGATTTATCAAACTCGAAGTGCAATGGCCTATAACAATCGACCTCAATCGCCTGTTAAGGCAGCAGGTTATCTCGTTGAGATAAATGAAAAAGGGAATATAGGGGGACGACTTATCATGCCCGATCAACATTGGTTGACCATTGACGGATAGTGACGACTACTACACGCGCCGCACCACCCCGCCGTACCGTGCCAGCGTGCCGTCCACTGTCAGCAACGTGATCCCCTCCACCATCGCCTGCGCCACCAGCAGCCGGTCGAACGGGTCCTTGTGGAGCTTCGGCAGCGCACCCGCTTGTGCGCCATGTTGCCCGGTAATCACAAGCTCCGCGTACCCGTAGTCCAGCAACTCTCGGCGGAAAAGATGTGGATCGACCTGAAAATCCGCTCTGCCCTGACTATGCTTGATCGCCACCTCCCACACGTTCACCGCGCTGTAAAACAACTCGTTCTCGGCGTCGTCCATCAGGGCAATGGACTCTGCGCAGATCTGGCGGTGTAAACTAAGTCGATCTGCCATGCAGGTCCAAAGCAGCAAGTGCGTATCAAACAGCAGCTTCACTCGTGATCTCCAAAAAACATCTCCTCGATCTCCTCCGCGCCAATTGCTTTGAAATCTTCCCGGCTCTCCGGCACTGCAATCATCCCCATCAAGAACCCAAAGCGGTTCTTCACCACTGGCGCCGGCGTATCCACCGCCACTACCTTTAACTAGAGGCTTACCCGCGCGCGCGATGATGAACGATTCCCCCTTTGAAGCCTTCTCCACCAGCCGCGAGAGATGCGTCTTCGCCTCGTGCATATTTACCGTCTGCATCGTCACTCCTTAGTCGACTAACCTAGTCCCGTCTACACGCGGTAGCTTGGAAACCACACTTTGTTCGTCATTCCTCAAGGGAACCCGTATTCGTCTGCGTACCGGCCCTACCGTCCGCAGCACCGGCACCACAGCTACACTGAGCAGATGACGCGACGCGCCCTAGAGCTCCATTCGGACGATCTCGACATCCCCACGTGGCTCCGCCATCTTCCTAAAGCCGAACTCCATCTCCACCTTGAGGGTTCCATCACTCCCGAGACCTTGGTCATGCTATCGCAGCGCAACGACCCCGTGCCACTCACCCTCAATGGCGCCCGCCAGCTCTATCTCTACCATGATTTCCCCAGCTTCCTGATGTCCTTCAAGGCCGTCACCGAGCGCCTCCACACCCCCGCTGATTACGAACTCATTGCCTACGAGATGGTCCGCGCGCTCGCAGCCCAGGGTGTTGTCCATGCCGAGGTCTACATTTCCTGGGGCATCCTCTACCACTTTGACCGGCTCGACGTCGACGACGTGACCGCCGCCATCGAGCAGGGCCGCCTTCGCGCCGAGCGAGACTTCGGCACCTCCATCCTCTGGATCATCGACGCCGTCCGCCACTTTGGGGTCGAAGAGGCCGCCCGCGTCTTCCGCAAGGCCGCAGCCATGCGTATCCTTTACCCCAGCATCGTCGGCATCGGCATCGGAGGCGACGAGGCTCGGGGGCCCGCCGCGCAGTTCCGCGAGATCTATGCCGAGGCCCGCGACGCCGGTCTCCGCCTCACCGCCCATGCCGGCGAGTCCGGCGGTCCCATCGACGGCCCCGCCAGCATCTGGGCCGCCCTCAACCTCGGTGCCGAACGCATCGGCCACGCCCTCGCCGCCCAGCACGACTCCGAACTCCTTGAGGAGCTCGCCCGCCGCCAGATTCCCCTGGAAATGAACATCACCAGCAACTTACGCACAGCCTGTTGTCC
>CAXTRY010000106.1:0-9528 GCA_964246805.1 uncultured Acidobacteriaceae bacterium | reverse complement strand
TGTTGATGATGCCCGCGGCGCGGATGGAGACGATGGAGAGCCGGGCGGCGGCGGGAGCGTTGCCCATATGGACGACGGCGGTGGCGAGGGCGACGGCGATGGTCATGGCGGCGGCCTGGAAGGCGTGGCCCCAGAAGAGATTGAGGAGCCAAGGGACGACGATGATCCCGGCGGCGGCCAGGAGGAAGGCGGCGAAGGTGGCGGCGTAGGTGCAGAGCGCCATGACATGATGCGGTGTGCTGGAGCGCTCGGACTCTGGGTCGGCCATGATGGCGTAGCTGCTCTCGGTGAGCTGCTGTGGTGCGAGCGAGACGATGTTGCGCAGCTGGTTGGCGATGGCGAAGAAGCTCATCTGCGCGAGCGTGGTGTCAGAGCGTGCGACGAGCGCCGTGAGCCACCATCCGGCAAGGTTCGCGCCAACCAGCCCGGCGAGCTGGATAAAGCCGTAGGACCAGATCTCCTTGAGCATGGGAGGGAGCGGAGCGGGGGTGCTGGTGTCTGTAGGCACAAGGCCCAGAGGGCGGGCAAGTGACAGGCAGACAAGCACGGCAGTGGTGGTGATAAGGCCCTGCGCGACGATCATCCGGACGGGGCTGTGCAGATGCGCGAAGAAAGGAACCAGCGCGATCATCCCCAGCCCAACGACCGCCGAGAGCAGCAGGAGAGCATGGAGACGGTGCTGGCCGACGAAGAAGCCGCGGGCGCACTCCAGCACAATGATGCCGGAGGCGGAGAGCGCGGCCCAGCGCAGGAGGGGCGTCAAGGCGTCCTTGTGCAGGAGGTGTGCGATGGGCGCGGCCCCAAACCAGAGGGCGATAGCTCCGAGGATCGCCGAGGCGACCGAAACGATGGCAAGGACACGAGCGAGGGTCCGATAGCCCGGCCCCCCCTGCGGATACTTTCCCGAGAAGCGCGCGGCTGTCGATCCGATGCCCCCGGCGGCGTAGGTGGAGATGTTGTTGGCCGTCGTGATCGCCAGGGAATAGGCGCCAAAGGTGGAGAGGCCGCCAAGGCGCGCGGCGAGGATATTGGCCAGGAAGCCCGCGCCGCGCTCGATGATCAGGCTGGCACCAAGCGCAGATGTGCCGCCGATCAGCCGTTTGGTGACGTGCGTCGGGATGGCCGCCGCGCCGGTGGGCACAGGGATGGTCACCTCTTCAGGCGGGCCTTCTAGCGTGGTTTGGCTCATGCTGTGCTGGCTGCAGACGCAGGTTCCGTTAGGGAATGACGATCAAGGAAGGCTAACGTGTTCATGAGGAGGCGGCTACCTTCTCCGCCTTGGCCTCGGCGGCCTCTACCTGATCTTTATAACGGTAGTAGGACTGATAGTAGTTCTTCTGGCCCTCGGTGCGCGGATCGAAGGCGTTGAGGATGGTGCCCACCAGACGGACGCGGTCGCGGTCGAAGAGGTCGCGGGCCTTGCTGGCCTGTTCGCGGGAGGTGACTCCAGCGCGCAAGATGAGCAGGACGCCCTGGGCATAATGGGCGAAGATGCGCGCATCGGCCATGTGCAGCATCGGCGGGGTGTCGATCAGGACGACGTCGAACTCGCGGTGGAGCCGGTCGATGAGGCTGGCGAGATGGGCGGAGTGGAGAAGCTCGACGACTTCCTCCGAGCCGGTCCCGGCCGGGATGATGAAGAGGTTCGGGATGGCCGTCGGCTTGGCGAAGGCGTCAACCGGGGCGCGCTCGGCGTCGATCTCACCGCGGAGGATGTTGCGGAGGCCAAAGTTGTTGGGAACGTTAAGGGCGGTGTGCATGCCGGGTTTGCGGAGGTCGCCGTCGACGATGACGGTGCGGAGCTTGGATTTGCTGAGCGCGACGCCGAGGTTAGAGGTGACGGTCGTCTTGCCTTCGCCGGCGTTAGGGCTGGAGACGACATACACGCGGGCGCGGCGGCTGGCGTCGTCGGTGAGCAGGATGGAGAAGGTGGCGCTGCGGTACGCCTCGGCGACCACGGAGAAGGCATCGCCCCACTTGGCAAGGCCGAGCGCGCCATCCTCCGACGTGTCGACCTGAGAGAGGCCGGCAGTGCGGTTGAACGGGATCAGCGAGGACCGGAGCGGCGCGGAGAAGTGGCCGCGATGATTATCGGCGGTGGGAATGACGCCGAGCTCCATGACGTGGAGGAAGCGCTCGACCTCTCCGGGAACGCGGAAGACCTGGATCTTGCGGTCTTTATAGAAGGCCATCCCAACACCGCAGAGGGTGCCGAGCAGGAGACCGGCCGCCGCCGCGCCGCCGCGCTTGGGAGTGAAGGGGATGCGAGGGGCCTTCGCTGCGTCAACCACGCGCATGGTGGAGGCCTGCATGGCGGAGGCGAGCGAGGCCTCCTTGGCGCGCTGGAGCATGGTCTGATAAAGCTGCTGCTCCGACTCGACTTCGCGGCGAAGAAGGTTGACCTGCGCGGCCTTGCCGAGGTCGGAGGAGACAGCACCCTCCTGGGCCTGGAAGGCGGCGTTGAGCAGCATCTCACGGTGGCGGGCCGACTCGTACTCGTTCTGGAGGCGGTCGGAGCTGGTGGAGCGCGCGGCCGACATCCCCTGTTCGACTTCAGCGATCTCGGAGCGAAGATGGATCACCTTCGGATTTTCTTCTGTCAACGGTGGAACAAGGCGAGCGACTTCAGCGCGGAGATCAGAGAGCTTCTGCTGATAGTTGCGGTACTCCGGGCTGTCGAGGACGCCGGGCGTGGTGCCGGGAGCCGCGGCACCGGCGGTGCGGAGCTGAGCTTCTTTCTCCATACGGTCGGCCTGGGCGCGGACGAGCTCGCCCTGTAGAGTGCGGAGGTGGTCCTCGCCGACTGAGTTGCTGTCCTGCGAGAGGATCAGGCCGTTGCCGCCGGTGGCCGCGACCAGCTTGCGCTCGGACTCTTCGGCCTTGGTCTTGATATCGGCCACCTGAGTGGTGAGCCACTGGCTGGTGCGGTCAGACTCCTCGCCGCGCGTTTCAAGATCGAGGTTGCGGTATTCGGTGGTCAGGGTGTTGCAGAACTTGGCGGCGAAGGCGGCGTTCCAGGAGTCGCAGGTGATCTCGACTAGGCGCGTCACGCCAAAAGGCTTGACGACGACGCGCTTGGAGGTGTCGTCGACCAGCATGGCGTAGGGGATGGTCTTGCTTCCACCGAGGTGGAGGTCGCGGGCGAGCGAAGAGGCGAGATCAGTGGAATGGAGGTCGGCGGGCGGAGCTTCGGCCTTTAGCTTGTCGACGGTGCGCTGCAGCAGGGTTTCGCTTTGGAGGAGCTTGACCTGCGTTTGGACGTTGACTTCGATGGGCGCGCCGCCTTCTCCGGTGGGCGAGACGCTGCGCTGGTTGAGGAACTCCCCGTTGAGGCTTTGGATGTCAAGCGAGGTACGGGCGCGGTAATACGGCAAGGCCGTCAGATTAAGCAGGAAGCTGAGGATGACCCCGGCGAACGCAAAGGCGGCGATGGGCCAGCGATGGCGCGAGATCGTGCGAATGTAGTCGGAAAAGAGGCTGCCGCGCTGTTCGTCGGGGCGATTGGACCGCGGACGCGGAAGGTCGAGGTCGCGGCGGCTGTCCTCCGCACGGCGGGTGACGCGGCGGGGATCACCCAAGGTGGTGGGGTCGAGGTCGCGCGCACCCAGAGGCATAGGGCGCAGCGTGCGGTTGTTGTTGGGTGGTGGATTCTGCATGGATTCCTTGAGCTCCTTGGAGTGCCCTGAAAGCGGCCTAAAATCGGTAGATAGCCGCTCCAGTGGCGGCGAGGAGGATGCCCTCGGTGATGCGTCCGGAGGATTTGAAGGTACTGTTGGGGACAAAGAGGATGTCGTTGCCGTAGAGGGGTACATCGGGCGACTTGCCGGCAAAGATGGCCTTGATGTCGACGGGGATCTCGAGCGTCTTGCCATCGCCGCCGGGTGCCGGACGAAGAATGCGGGCATGGCTCGCGTTTGCAGTCTTGTCGAGGCCTTCGGCGAGCGAGACGGCCTGAAGGAGGGTAATGTTGGCGTGCGACGACAGCTGGAAGCCGCCCGCCTTCTTCACGTTGCCGACGACGTAGATCAGGTCGGCCTTCGGAATGGAGATGAGGTCGTTGGGCTGGACCTCGATGTTGTCGGCCGGGTTCTTCGAGGCCATCAGATCGTCGAGCGAGAGGCTGGCGGTCGAGACACCGGTGGTGAGATCGGTCTTCGCGCCCGAGATGGGCAGCGATCCCCATTTACTCTCGCGCGTAAGGATAACCCGCGGACCGGCGCCGGGTTTAACGCCTCCAGCGAGCGAGATGACCTCGATGAGGCGCTTCGGGCCTTGGAGTTGGTGTACGCCAGGGGAGCCGACCTCTCCGACGATCGAGACGGGGCGGCTCTGGTCGTCGGTAAGGTTCAGGGTGATCTGGGGCGAATCGATGTACTTGCCGAGCTTCGCGGCGAGAGCGGCCTTGAACTGGTCGATGGTGAGTCCAGCGGCCTGGACGCGCCCCGCCATGGGCAAATCGATGAAGCCGCTGGGATCGATGCGGACAGGCTTATCGGAGAGCTCTTCCATGTCGGTGACGTGGAGGACGATCTGGTCACCGGCACCGAGGACGTACTCCGGCGCAGGAGCTGGGCGGCGGTTGAGGGTCGTCTGCGCAGACGCGATGACGCCGAAGCCGAGTACAACGGCAAGGATGGTGCGACGAGTTAGAAGGATCGTTTGCATACGCTTAGAAGATTGACGCGAGCCTGAACCTATTGGATGACAGCTTCGGAGCGGGAAACCCGCTAAGTTACCCAAGATGTAATGAAAACACGGCCCGCGTACTGGTACTGTTGACGATCATTTCGGCGCCGTCAAGACACTCATTAGTCACTCAGACGACAAAGACGAACGTCCGCATCTAGTGAACCGGCAAAGGGCCTACACCAAAGATCAAGGTCGTTACACCATTGTGTACGAAGGTGGCCAAAGGTTTCTCACAAAATGTGGCGCGCATCTTCGCTGATTGGGGACCGGCCTTGGCGGGCTCGGTGGCCTGGAAGCAGCCAGTGTACGGCTCGTAGGCCGTTCCAATGTAGTAGTCGGCGTGATACCGGGTGAGCACGTCGCGCAGGGGGGTCTGAGCGGCGACGAGTTCAAGGAACGGGCGGTCCATCATCAAGCCCTCGGTCTGGATGATGGGGTTGGGGATCAAAGCGGCGACGCGGCCCGCACGATCGCCCATCGCATAGGTGCCGAGATGAATGGCGGCGAAGGTCTGGATCTCGACCGAAGCGTCGTAGATGTCGGTCTGCTGGCGGCGCCATCGCATTAGGCCAAGCGAGACGAAGACGAGTAGGACAAGGCAGGCAGTGACGGCGGGACGCTGCAGCAAAGCAGCGGCTGGAGGCCAGAGGCAGAAGAGGGCGAAGCTGACGCAGAGTGCCGTACGGATGGGATACATGTACCAACCCCAAAGTGTCCAGTCACTTACGCAACAAAGGATGAAGTAGTAGATGAAAGGGAAGGCGATCGTCGCAAGGTAGAGGACGCGCTCCATCGGGGAGAGCCTCCGCCGGTTAGCGTAGAAGATAAGGAGCCCGGCGAGGAGGATCAGTGTGAAGCCCCCGGCAAGCGGATGGAAGAAGACGCGCCAGGGTTCGATCGAAGGGAGATGGTTGAACTTGAGCTCTTTGGCCATGCCGGAGATCGGCAGCCATGTGCGGAAGAGTCGATGGTTCAGCAGAAAGTAGCCGAGCACCGGGAGTAGACCAAGCGCCGCACCAAGAACAAGGGAGGGCCGAAGCAGCGTTCGCAGTGACGGGGTAAGGACAATCCCGGCCAGGAGGAGACCGCCCAGGATGAGCGTGTCGATCCGCGAAAGCACCATGGCGGAGAGCAGCAGGCCGAGCAGAAAGGTGTGCAGGGGAGAACGGCTGAGCCAATCGATATGACGGAGTAAACAGAGAACGCCCAGGATGAGGGGCACGGTCAGCGTGACCTCCATCCCGTAGAAGAAAAGCGTGACCGAGTAGAGGGTGACGAAGGCGGACAGCGCAAAGGCCAGCAGTGGACGGACACCTGTCGCGCGGACAAGCACACGTGAGAGAAGAAAGGTCGCGATGGCCGCCGCAACGTTGATGACGGCCAGAAAGGCGAGGATTGTGCGTCCGTTCTCTGTCGCATAGCTGACCAAGTTGAGGACCACAAGCCAGAGCGGCTGGTAGCCGTTGGTCGGCACCAGGCCGTTGAAGGTAGATCCGTGGCCATGTACGATGTTCTGGGCGACTTTAAGGTAGTAGAGGAGGTCGTCCTGCACGAAGATGAGCCACGAGTCGTGCGAGAAGAGGGGAAGCGCGCAGACGATCGCAATACCGGTGAACAGCAGCGCTGTGAGGACACGGGTCGTGCGTGGCTCATCGAAGCGCGACAGAACATCCTGATCTGGCGAAGTCACGTGAACAGAATACCCGCTCACGCTTTCGTCCAACGTACTGTTCGCGGTCATGCCGCGGCGTGGTGCTGCAATGGGTCTGCGGTCACTTCATCGATCGATGGCGTGATGGTGAGCCTGCCGGAACGTTCCCGGAGGTACTGCTCCATAATGAGGACGATCGCGATGGCGCTGAAGGAGCAGAGTTCGCCATAAATGCGCGTCTCCACGATGACACCGGTGTAGAACATCACGGCGAACCAGAAGGGAAAGATGTAGAGGTAGTTGGCGAAGCGGGTGGGCCGCAGATAGTGGCGTAGAACAAAGACGATAGGGAGCGTGTAGCCACAGATGTTGAGCAGAGCGGGCCAGAGGCGAGGCGTGAGTTCGCCAATGTTGTAGTGGATGCGAACGAAGTTCTCAGAACTGTCGTTGTGCGCGTAGTGGTGGGCGAGCGAAATTTTGATGGCGAACCAGATAGCGGAGAGGAGAGCGACACGGGCCCAGGGTACGCTTGCCGGGGAAAAACGCCGCGTAAGGCCGGCAGAGAAGGGAACGCTGGCCGCGTCGAGAGCAAAGATGCCTACCAGAAAGAGGGTCGTTTCGCGATTGAGGGTGCCGAGGGCCACGATGAATACAAGGGGCAGAAAGCGTCGCATATAGATGAAGTACAGACCAGCGGCGAAGAAGGCGACGCCCAACATATCGTACGGGTATGAGAAATCGGCTTCATTGTGGATGGTGTAACTCCACATAATGACATGGAGGAAGACGGGGTAGACCAGGAACTTAAGCACCCCTTCCTGTGTGACGCGGTTATAAAGCTTCTGGACGAAGACGCCGGCGATCACCAGGGCAATCAGGCTGATAACGTACAGCGGGCCGCGTGACGCGGTAAAGTTGCCGTTGTCGTGCATCAGGTGGCGCGCGACCCAGGGGGAGTCCACAAGCGGCTTGATAAGGAAGATGGGCAGCACACGCTCCTGGAACGGAAGGCGCTCATGGCCGTTCAGATACTTGTCCATGTTGAGGTACAAAAACGTGGCTTTGCTGTAATAGCGCACGTATTGCAGCGTGGCGCAGAGGTAAAGTAGGGTAATGAACGCCTCGGTCAAGGAGACGGGAAGCCATCGGCGGAGTCGATTCATAGGCTCTGTGATGCGAAGTCTCGGCAATTTGTCGCAGTGAAGTGTGAGGTATTTCTTATAAGAATAGCTGAGAAAGGCTAGCTGAACCGAACTTTGTATGAATAAAAATGAGGATCTGCTAAGGTTGGCGAACGATCCAAATCTATAGCTGACTCATTTGCAAGCAGATGGCCGCGGGCGGGAACAAACGTAGTTCGTCCAGCTCTGGCGATCGAGTTGCGTATGTACGTGCGACGATCGGTGGTCTTCCTCCAACCATGAAGGCGGTAGCGTGACACAAAGCAAGCAAATCATTCAGAGTAGTGTGGTTGCGGCCCTTTTTCTTCTAATCATTATTTCAGCGTTGAAGCTGCGCGCCCAGAGTGACCTAAAGGTGACTTATGGTGCCAATGGTATTCAGACGCTGGCGTATAAGGGTGTGACGCTCGAAGACCTAAGCACGTCGCCAGCGGACGGATTCCACATCTGGCATATGAAGATGACGGACCTGAAAGGCAATCAGATTTCGTCCGGCGAGTATGGTTGGGGTGAGAATAACGATGGCCGTTGGTGGGACGTGAACGCGAAGGCTTGGACGTACAGCTTCGTCTGGGGCTCGATCCAGGTGGCGTTCCAGCAAAACGGCAACAACCTCGACATGAACGTGACGGAGACGAACAACGGCAACTCCGGCGTGGTGCTGGACGGTGCGGCGATCTATCCGTTCGCGCTGCACCTGCCGACGCTGCCAATGAGCTTCAACGATCCGAGCTACGCACAGCTAACCTATAACACGACGGGGCCGAGCGTAACGCTTGCGGACTTTGGCGCTGGGGAAGTGGCCGCCGTCGTGCCGGACGCGAGCAAGCCGTTGTACAGCGGGTTTCTGCCGGCAGGTGGACCGGGAGTGGGGTACACCGCTCTGATCAGCGGGACGGCGCCCGACGGCCTCGCGAGCTTTCAACCGCATAACGACCGTCCCGTGATGCCGGGGCAGACGGACAAGTTCACTGTGTCGCTACGATTTGCGCCTTCGGGCACGGCCGCGGGGACGTTGGCGGCGGACGCCTACGCGAGCTGGGCGGCGACATGGCCACCGCAGATCAACTGGGGGGACCGGCGGATCATCGGGACGGCGTATCTGGCGAGTTCGCCGCAGGGCGACCCGACAAAGCCGGGCGGATACCCGAACAATCCCCGGCGATACTTCAACGACTCGAACCCGGGGGACTTCGATGTGACGAACGCCGCCGGGTTGGTGAAGTTCCAAACGCGGGTGTTGCAGCAGGCGCAGAATACGGTCGTCAACCTGCAGCGGCTGAACGCGCAGGGCGTCATCACGTGGGATCTCGAAGGGGAACAGTATCCGCAGGTCACGAGTTATGTTTGCGCGCCGGACCAGATCGCGCAGGTTGCGCCGGAGATGGAGAGCGTGGTCGGCGTGGCGGGATCGCCCTATATAGGCATGAAGCTGGACGACGCGTACTTCAAGACGATGCGCGACGCCGGGTTCCGGGTGGGGGTGTGCATCCGGCCGCAGCGCTTTACGATGGCTGCGGACGGGACGGCGCAGCAGGTGTATCTGCCGGACGCGCAGATCGTGGCGGAGATTACGCGCAAGATGAAGTACGCGCACGATCGCTGGGGGGCAACGATCTTCTATATTGACTCCACGGTGGAGTCGAACGGCGCGGTACTGGACGCGGGCTTGTTTCAGCAGGCCGCGGCGGCGCTGCCGGACTCGCTGCTGATTCCGGAAGAGACGACGCCGAAGCACTACGCGTATACGGCGCCGTTTGAGACGTTTATCTTCCACGGCGATCTGGGCACGGACCTGGCGGTCTATAACTACTATCCAAAGGCGTTCTCGGCCAACCTGATTAATGATGTCGACCCCAATACGCTGGCGGCGCACCAGGCGCAATTGACGGCTTCGGTGAAGCGCGGCGATGTGCTGATGGTTCACGCGGATTATTGGCAGGCGAACAATCCTACGGTAGTGCAGATCTATGCGGACGCGGGGGTGGGGACGCCGGCACCGGCTCC
>CAXTRY010000105.1:0-9627 GCA_964246805.1 uncultured Acidobacteriaceae bacterium | reverse complement strand
GCCGCAGATTCTGGGTCAGGTGAAGGACTCGTATACGGTGGCGCGGGAGGTGGGGGCGGTGCAGTCCGGGCTGGAGGGGCTGCTGCAGCGGACGTTTACGGTGGCGAAGAAGGTGCGGACGGAGACGCAGATCGGGTCGTCGTCGGTGTCGATCGCGAGCGTGGCGGTCGATCTGGCGCGGAAGATCTTCGGGACGTTGAAGGGCAAGACGGTGCTGCTGGTGGGGGCGGGCAAGATGTCGGAGCTGGCGGCGCGTCACCTGATCGCGCAGGGGGCGTCGAGCATCCTGGTGGCGAACCGAACGGAGACGCGGGCGCAGGCGCTGGCGGCGGAGTTTCTGCACTCCTCGGCGGCGACGAGCGTGATCCCGTTCGATCAGCTGTATGCGCAGGCGGACCGGGCGGACATTGTGATTACATCGACGGGCGCGCCGCGGAAGCTCTTCGATCGGTCGCATGGGCAGCAGTTTCTGGAGCGGCGGCGACATCGGCCGATGTTTTTTATAGATATTGCGGTGCCGCGCGATGTGGATCCGCAGATGAACGAGGTGGAGGGGTGCTTCGTCTACGACATCGACGACCTGCAACAGGTGGCGCAGGCGAACCTGGCGGACCGGAGCAGGGAGGCGGCGGCGGCGGAGAGCATCGTGTCGGCGGAGGTGGAGAAGTATCTGGAGCGGGTGCAATCGCGCGGGGCGGCTCCGGCGATCGTGGCGTTGCAGCGGGAGGCGGAGGCGATCCGGCTTGCGGAGATGGCGCGCATGGAGGCGAAGCTGGCGGGGCTGACGGCGCAGCAGCGGGATGCGGTGGAGACGATGACGCGAGCGTTGACGGCGAAGCTGCTGCATCCGCGGCTGGTGGCTTTACGGGCAAAGAAGGATCATGAAGGAGTTGAGGGATACTAACTTCTAAACGGCGGTTGCTCTTCAAGATGCGCGGCACTCACTGCTTCCATCTGCGACTGACCTCCATCAGCCACGGTATGAGCGAGTTCCCGGAGGAGCTCACTGAGTCCCGGCCTCTTGGCTTTGACCCAGAAGTTGAGCGATCCACTTGGGCTTTTTGCGGCAGCTCCTCCCATCTTTTGAATGATCTCCTGGACGTAGGTTTGGCCGGCGGCTTCCACGGCTCTCGGCTGCAAGTACACTCGGATCTCGCCCGGCCTTGTGGAATCGACATACATTGCGATGTAGTTGAGAAGCGTGCGACCACCCGTGGAAGAGGGTCCTGGACGTGAGAAGGCATACCCCGTTGTGTAGGGCCATTGGTACGTCGACGCGCCCAACGCAATCCTAATCGTGTCGGCAAACGCTTCATACTCGGCCTTCATACCCACCGCATCCAGTGTGGTGTGAAGCTCCGCGAGATTGCCGGCTTTCGTTCCGATCGCATGATTGTCAATGGCTGTCGGCCTTGTTTCCACCTGTTTCGCAAGAAACGTCGAGCCATTTTCTAAGAACGCGTGAAACGTAATAATCGATATATCCACATCGCCCTGAGCAAGGAAGTTGACGATCCGCTTCGTGCAGTCGTCCGCGCCGATCCCAACGAGAACGATCCGGGCTTTGCCGATGCTCGAAAGAGGCTTCGGGAACTTAGTTTGGTACCACGATTTAAAATCATCTATCTTTACGACGCCGTATTTACCGGAATTGATTGTGACATGTTGATTAAGGGCATCATCGGTAAGGTCCGACAGGAAAGACGCGTAGTCAAGCGCTTGGGCGACGGCATCCCGGGTGAGGGTGCCGCGTTTTAGCTCAAGACCACAAGACGCCCGTCTTCATCGACGCCGAGCAGGTCGAGTGGACCGCCCCTGGTTTCATTTTGTCTGCCTACAATCGACAGTCCTTCCATGAGAACTTCGGGAGAACTTGTGAGCATATCCTCAAGAATCTTTTCGGTGGCCGTTTTGTCGACCGACACGACCGCCGCCGCGCTATGACCGCCCTCGGGTGTTTGCACCAGTTTCCAAAGCCTGATCTCTTCCATGTTGACGATGGTAGCAAGGGAGGATGCGGCTTGTACGGGAACGCAAGGAAAGATCGTAGATGGGAAGCGGTTGCAAAAAGCGTCTCGGCCGCGTATCCCGTATTCTAGCTAGGTGATGAACGAAACGATTCGTATCGGCAGCCGGGGGTCGCAGCTGGCGCTCTGGCAGGCTAACCATGTTTTGTATGCGCTGCGAGACGCCGGGTACAAGGTAGAGCTGGAGGTCATCCGCACGACGGGCGACCGGATGCAGCAGCCGGGCTTTGTTCCTCCGGCAGGCCTGGACGGTAAGGGCATCTTTATTAAAGAGATTGAAGAAGCGTTGCAGGCAGGGCGGATCGACCTGGCAGTGCACTCATTGAAGGACCTGCCGACGGTGCTTGCGCCGCAGTTTACGCTGGCGGCGATTCCGAAGCGGGCGGATGCGCGGGATGTGTGGGTATGCGAGGCGTACTGGGCGCTGCATATGCTGCCGGAGGGTGGGCGGATCGGGACGACGAGCCCGCGGCGGCAGGCGCAGATTCTGGCGTTGCGGCCGGATGTGGAGTTCGTGGAGATTCGCGGGAATATCGATACGCGGCTGAAGAAGCTGGAGAAGGGCGACGCGGACGCGTTGGTGCTGGCGGCGGCGGGGCTGGACCGGTTGAAGCGGACAGAGTCGGTACATCAACGGTTTTCGCCGGAGGAGATGTGCCCGGCGGCGGGACAGGGGGCGTTGGCTCTGGAGACGCGGGCGGCGGAGCATCCGGTGGACGAGGAGCGGGATGCATTTGTGCGCGGGGCGGTGGCGTTCTTGGAGCATCCTCGCACCCGATTCGCCGTGGAGGCAGAACGGACGGTGCTTCATGCGCTCGGCGGTGGATGTATGTTGCCGGTGGGAGCTTATTGCGAGCCGCACGAGGATGGCTATGAGCTATATGCCCAGGTGGTCGCGGCGGATGGGGAGGCGATGGTGCAATTCACGTCGCATATCGACTCTTCCGACATCCCCAGCGAAGCCGGGCAGCTGGCAGCGGAAACGCTTAAGCAGCGCGGCGCGCTCGATCTGCTTGCCGCTACTTACCAGGCAGGATGACCTCCCTACGACTTGATTGCCGTGGAGTAAGGTAGATCGTTGCCATAGTTGAAGATGTCGGTCACTACATAGGACAATCCGCTTGCGTTCCAAATTGCATTGACCACGACACCGAACATATCGGCACTTTTCCCGTTCGGATCGAAGGAGCATGCATAGTAGTTTTTAGAGGCTCCGCCATAGTTCGCGTAGAAGGCACCACCGTTCTTATTTGTGGTCTCTTCAAGTCCCATGGCATCCAGGACTTCCCTGGCGATTTCGTACTCCGGACCGGGCTGGCGGGCCATGCGCGCCAGATTATCGAGCACCCATCCAAGCGACATCTGGTCACAGATCTCCGGCGGCGGCCCCATTTTGCCCGTCGTGAGGCCGGCACCTACGCCCTTTGCCTCCACGATGTAGTAGGCTTGCGCGGAAGGGTCGACCCATATCTGGTCGATTCCAGCCCCGCTGTGCACATGCATACCCCATTTCATCTTTGCGCCTGGAAATCTTTTTACCATGGCCAACGCGGTAGCGGCTTCACCGGTAGCTTCAGTGATCTGCCGCGTGTCCTGCTTGATCATCATGCTTTCTTTGACGGCGTCCAGATGCTGATGAAGTTGCGCATCACTTGAGCTGGTGATGGCGTTGTCGGCGATCAAAAGACCCTGATAGTTTCCGCCGTTCATGACGAGATTCGGATACACCAGACGGATGCCTTTTTTATTTGGATCGCCCCAGGCATCCGCCATCGTCGTCTTCGTTACATCCGGAAACACGGTTTGTCCCGAGTTTTGCGGAGGTGTCCAGCCGAGCGGGGGAGCCGACCCGCATCGGCCTACCGTCTTCGGTCCCGAAATGGCTACTTTGGCCTTCTTTCCTACCCGCTGGCTGAACAAATCCTTCGAGACGGTCGATGGATCGACAAACGCGGCGTCTCGCGTGCGTTTTCCGGCAGTGCTGCGTTGCGGACGGCCGAAGGGCAGTGTCGACATGGCCACCATCGTACAGCCATCCGTGCCGCCACTTGAGTAACTTTCTTCTGTGCAAATCTAAATCTCAATGAAGACTTCTACAATAAGAGGGTGTCTCTGACTGGCAAGCGTATCCTTATCATCCGTTCGCGGGAGCAGGCCTCGGAGCTGGCGGTTCGTCTGCGCGCCATGGGGGCGGAGGTGGTGCCGGTGCCGACGATTGAGATTGCGCCGCCGAGTTCTTATTGCGCGATGGATGCGGCGTTGGCATGTCTGCGGAGCTTCGATTGGGTGGTGTTTACCAGCGCGAACGCGGTGCGGGCGTTTGCGGAGCGGGGAAGGCGGCTGGGGATGATGGCGTCGCCGAAGAAGGTGGCGGTGGTGGGGCCGGCGACGGCGAAGGCGGTGGAGGAAGCGGGGTGGAGCGTGCAGTTAATGCCCCCGGTGTATGTGGCGGAGTCGCTTGGCTCGTCGTTGACGGGCTTCGTGGGGGGAGTGTCGGTTTTGCTGGTGCGGGCGGAGGTTGCGCCCGAGGTGTTGCCGGAGATACTGCGAGAGGCGGGAGCGGCGGTGACGGTGGCGAGCGCTTACCGAACGGTGGTGCCTATAGGGTCAGTGTCGATGTTGCGGGGATTGTTCGCGGAGGAGGTGCGGTATCCCGATGCGATTACGTTTACCAGCGGGTCGACGGTGGCGAATTTGAGGAGTCTGCTGGAAGTGGGCGGGCTTACACTGCCACCGGGGATGGCGCTGGTTTCGATTGGACCGGTCACTTCGCGAGCTTTGCACGAGGCTGGGTTGGAGGCGGATGGGGAGGCGAAAGAGGCTACGCTCGACAGCCTTTGCGAGGCGGTCGAGCGTAGCGTTGGATCGGATAAAGATTTAGTGGGCTGCAACGCAGATTCCCCTCGGGAATGACAACCAGAAAGCTAACGACTATTAGCCTGCTTTTTCGAGGAGAACGGGAAGGGTGGAGTCGCGCTTGAGGACCATGGACTCAGTGATGACAAGATCCTTTATCTTTTTGTTACCGGGAACGTGGTACATCAGGTCGAGCATGAGCTCTTCGAGGATCATGCGGAGGCCGCGGGCACCTACCTTGCGGTGGAGAGCATCGCGAGCGATCGCGCGGGCGGCGTCGTCCGTGAAGGTGACTTTGACCCCTTCGTATTCGAAAAGCTTCTGATATTGCTTGAGGATGGCGTTCTTCGGCTTGGTGAGGATTTCGATGAGGGCGGCTTCGTCGAGCTCGTCGAGGATGCCGAGGACGGGAAGGCGGCCTACAAACTCGGGGATAAGGCCATACTTGAGCAGGTCCTGCGGCTCGGCCTGGCGGAGAAGTTCGGCGTCACGCTGGGCGCGGATGGGGAGCACGTCGGTGGGCTTGGCGTTGGGGTCGGCGATGGCGCGGAAGCCGAGAGCTTTTTTGCCGATACGGCGGCCGATAACCTTCTCCAGCCCGACGAACGCACCGCCGCAGATAAAGAGGATGTTGGTGGTATCGACGGCGGTGAACTCCTGGTGGGGATGCTTGCGGCCGCCCTGCGGGGGGACGTTGGCGACGGTGCCTTCGAGGAGCTTGAGCAGAGCCTGCTGGACGCCTTCGCCGGAGACGTCGCGGGTGATGGAGGGGTTCTCGTCCTTGCGGCCAATCTTATCGATCTCGTCGATATAGATGATACCGGATTGAGCGCGGGCTACGTCGCCGTCGGCTGCCTGAAGGAGCTTGAGGATGATGTTCTCGACATCCTCGCCGACGTAGCCGGCCTCGGTGAGGGTGGTGGCATCGACGATCGCGAAGGGTACATCGAGCATCTTGGCCATGGTTTGGGCTAGAAGGGTCTTGCCGGAGCCGGTGGGACCGACGAGGAGGATGTTGGACTTCACGAGCTCGACTTCGTTGCCGCGCACCTTATTCATCTGAACGCGTTTGTAGTGGTTGTAGACGGCCACGGCGAGCTTTTTCTTGGTCTGCTCCTGGCCGATGACGTATTCATCAAGGAAGGCTTTGACCTCTTGCGGCTTGGGCAGGTGGGCGGGTGGCGCACCGGGCGCGGCTTCGGTGCGGTCGTCTTCGAGGATGGAGTTGCAGACGGCGACGCACTCATCGCAGATGTAGGCTCGGGGGTAGTCCGAAGGGGAAGAGATGAGCTTGGCTACGGCGTCCTGCGACTTGTGGCAGAAGGAGCAGCGTAGGGACTCGTCCGTGCCTCGTGAGGTCTTCATGCGTGCGTCTGCTCCTGGTCTGGCCCAACTAATCGACTGTTCCAGTTTACACCGGAAGGAAGAAAGCGACGCGGCACCGAGGTACACCGGCGGGTGCTCGCGTACACCAAAGATAAGCATCCAAACGGCTTACCCGGCGTACACGAGCATGGCCTAGGTGCGGGGGCGGTCGATGATGTCGTCGATGATGCCGTATTCCTTCGATTGCGCGGCGGTCATGATGAAGTCGCGCTCGACGTCGCGCTCGATGCGGTCGAGCGACTGGCCTGTGCTTTGGCTCATGAGCTTGTTGGTGATCTCGCGGATACGAAGGATTTCGCGGGCGTGTATGTCGATGTCGGTGGCCTGTCCGCTAAGGCCGCCCATCGAGGGCTGGTGGATGAGGATGCGGGAGTTCGGCAGGGCGAAGCGCTTACCTTTCTTCCCGGCCATCAGGAGAAAGGCACCCATGGACGCCGCCTGGCCGATGCAGAAGGTGACGACATCGTTTTTGATGTACTGCATGGTGTCGTAGATGGCGAGGCCGGCCGTGATGGAGCCGCCGGGCGAGTTGATATAGAGCTGGATATCTTTTTCCGGGTCCTCGCCGGAGAGGAAGAGCATCTGCGCGATGATGACGTTGGCGATGTTGTCGTCGATCGGGGTGCCGAGAAAGATGATGTTGTCGCGCAGCAGACGGCTATAGATGTCGTAGGCGCGTTCGCCTCGGCTCGTCTGCTCGATGACCATTGGAACTAATCCCATGCTGCCTTCTTTCTTTTGTTGCGTGAAGCAATTGGTTAGCTTGCGATCTTTTCGTAGAGAGCGGTACCGGCTCGCTCACGGAGCATCTGTTCGCGGATGCGGCCCAGGCCACCGTCCTTCAAGAGGCGTTCACGGAGGGTTTCGAGCGGTTCGCGCTGCTGGATGGAGAGCATGAGGAGCTCGCGGTTGAGGTCGTCATCGGAGACTTCCACTCCCTCTGCGGTGGCGACGCGATCCAGGATGAGCGAGGCCTTGACCTCGTTCAGGGCTTCGTCGCGCTGGGCGGCGCGAAGGCGGACAAAGTCGAGCTTGCGCATCTCGTCAGGCTTCATGCCTTGCTGAGCCAAAGCACGCAGACCACGATCGAGGCGGGCGTCAATCTGCTGCTGGACGAAGGATTCTGGCACGGGGAACTGGATGCGGGCGATGAGCTGCTCAAGCATGGTCTCCTTGGCGCGGCCTTCGAGGGCGTCCTTTTTACGGGCGGCGGCGCGCTCGCGGAGTTTGGTTTCAAAGTCTTCCCAGCTGTCATAGTTGCCGAGCTGCTTGGCGAAGTCTTCGTCGCGTTCGGGGTAGGTCTTGCGCTTGATGGCCTTGATGGTGACGTCGTAGGAGACGGTCTGGCCGGCGAGGCGGCGCTCGCCGAAGTCTTCGGGGTAGGCGACCTCAAAGGTCATCTCCTGGCCGGGCTTGGTGCCGCGCAAAGCATCGTTAAAGGCGGGGAGAGTGTTCTTGCCACCGATCTCGACGAGGACATCTTCGCCGGTGATGGGAGGCTGTTCAGGCGTCGTGTTTTCGGCCCCATCCTCAGTCACGGTTTGGGCGAGGTCCTTGATCTGGCCCTTGAACTCGATCTCGGCCCAGTCACCTTCGGTGAGCGCGCGGTCTTCTTCGACCGGCTCGACGGTGGCGTGGCTGTCGAGGACGCGGCTGAGTTCGGCTTCATACTCGTCTTCGGTGAGGGTTACGTCGGGGCGCTGCACCTGCACGGCGTCGTAGCCGGCGATGTCGATCTCGGGCATGACCTCAAAGGCGGCCTTGAAGCGGAGCGGCTCGCCATCCATCAGGTGAAGATCGGTCATCTGCGGCTGTGAGACCGGATTGATCTTCCGCTCTTCGAGGGTCGTGCGGAAACGATCTTTGACGAGGCTGTCGAGCACTTCCTGGCGAACTTCTTTCGCGAATTTCGAACGGATAAGCGAGGGGGGTACTTTGCCGGCGCGGAAGCCTGGAATGCGGGCAAGCCGGGTGTACTGCTTGACGACCTTGCGGAAGGCCTCGGAGACCTCTTCGGCGGGAACTTCAACGTCGATCTCGCGCATCAGCTCGGGGTTGAGCGAAGGGGTGTGATCGTGCGTGTGTTCGCCGGTATGGTCCTGTTGGGCTTCGGGCTGGAGTTCGGCCGTCTCGTTCGATTCCATGGTGTCAGTCGGGGTCAAAATAATGCCTTCCAGAGAGCGCCCGGATAGTTGCCGGGGAGGTGCACGGCAGGCGTCTGTTACCACTCTACGAGGCTTGGATGGGCAGGGTCAAACGGCTTAAGGCTCCGTGCGTTGCGGCATAAAGGAGCCCGTGCCGGAGTTGCCGGGGGACGCGAGCGGAAAGATCTCCAGACGCACCTTCCATTCGAGGCTTTCGCCGGGTTTCAGGGTCACCAGCGCGCCGGGCGAGATTTGCGGCCATTGGCGGCCGAAGGGATCGTCGTAGTTCGTCTGCGGAGTCAGAATAAGGACCGGTTGATCGAGCGGAGCGGAGACGTGGATTGCCTTGATGGAGCTGGTGAGGGAGGTGAGGCGCAAGCCGTATCCGGCGGCGGGGTTGCGGAGTTCGATCTCCGGGCCGGAGGTGAGGACGCCGGTTTTCAGTTGAACGTAGAGATCGTCGAGGGCGGTGGAACGAAGCGGGGTGCCGTCGGGCGAGGAGAAGTCGAAGGGGGTTCCGGCGACGGGGATCGGACGGCCGGAGCGGACATCGGCGCGCGTCGTGGAGGGGAGACGGAGGAGGAGCTGGGCGCGTTCGGCGGCGGCGAGGGCAAAGCGCGGGCTCCAGCCGATGCCCATGGGTTCGGGCTCGGTGCCGGTGTTGCGGGCGGTGACGGTGAGATCGATATTGTGGCCGGTGAGAACGACGGTCGTCTGGACCTGGGTCTTCGAGGACCAGTGTCCGTCGAAGTCGCCCGCTTCGTAGGTCGCCTGGGTAACGCCGCCGTCGGGCAGAACGGAGGGATCGATGGAGGTGGAAGCCTGTTTGAGGAAGAGGCCGCCTGCCGCGCCATTGCCGGAAGTAGGTAATGTCAGCGCGTGGCCCATCCACGAGGTCTCGATGGAGAGGCCGCCGGGCAGAAGAGAGCCGGTGATGCGTCCCGCCCAGGGAAGCTCAAAGGCGGCCCCCAGGGTGAGGCTGGTTTGTCCGTTTGCGTCATCCGCGGTGCCGCTAAGGGCGCGGGCGGCGTCTTCAAGCGAGGGTGAGGCGAGGAGCGGGATAGCGCCTTTGCCGGGGATAAAGGCGGTGATCTGGAGGATGTTCAGGCCGCGTCCGGGGAGGAGCGTGGCGGAGAGGAACTCCGGGGTGAAGGCACCGGCGGCCTGGCCGCGGCTGAGGATGATGGGGGCCTGGCCGCCGGGTTGCAGGGCGT
>CAXTRY010000104.1:0-9746 GCA_964246805.1 uncultured Acidobacteriaceae bacterium | reverse complement strand
TCGGTGCCGCCGGCATGATGCGACGCCGATTCATGGGCAAGCTCTCCGCGTAAGCCGCTGTTGAACAAATACGTTGCGGGAAGCGATACGCTTCCCGCAATCTTGTTTAAAGCGCCCGCGCCGCCTCTTGGGCAAAGTACGTCACGATAAAGTCCGCACCCGCGCGGCGTATGCCCAGCAAAGACTCCAGCATGGCGCGCCGCGGCTCCAGCCAACCCCGCGCGAAGGCCGCCTGGAGCATGGCGTACTCCCCCGAGACCTGATACGCGCCGAGCGGCAGATCATACCGCTGCCGTGCTTCACGGATCACATCCAGATAGGGCATGGCCGGTTTCATCAGCAGCATATCGGCCCCCTCGGCGATGTCCTGGTCGATCTCGCGCATGGCTTCCCGTACATTCGCGCCATCCATCTGGTAGCTGCGGCGATCGCCGAACTGCGGTGCCGAACCGGCCGCCTCGCGAAACGGCCCGTAAAACGCCGACGCAAACTTCGACGCATAGCTCATAATCGGCGTGTCCTGCTTGCCCGCTGCATCGAGCGCCATGCGGATTGCTTCCACGCGCCCGTCCATCATGTCGGACGGGGCCACGATGTCCGCTCCCGCCGATGCGAGTGAAGCAGCGGTCTTCGCCAGCAATGCGACCGAGGAGTCGTTCTCGATCGTAAACTGCTCCCCATCGCGCGCCACGATACCGCAATGCCCATGAGACGTGTACTCGCACAGGCAGACATCGGCGACCGTGACCAGCGAATCCAGAGCACAGTTGCTCTTGATGGCGCGCAAGGCCTGCTGCACGATGCCGTCCTCCGCCCAGGCACCCGTACCGGTCTCGTCCTTTTCAGGCGGCAGGCCAAAGAGCAGCAGGCCGCCGAGGCCGAGCCGCGCGCACTCTTCCGCCTCCATAAGCGCCTCGTCGATCGAGAGATTGAAGACGCCGGGCATGGAGCCGACCTCACGGCGGACACCCTCGCCGGGACAGATAAAGAGGGGAGAGAGCAACGCGCCGGGATGCAGCCGCGTCTCGCGCACCAGCGACCGTAAAGCCTCCGTGCGGCGCAAACGGCGCAGCCTTGTAACAGGAAAGTTCATACTTTTAGTGTATCCATCTGCTTGCGCGCTCTTATGGGCTCTTGCTCATGCGCTGTAGAGAGCGGCTTCAAAGCGGGCAAGCGCGGACTCGTTCCAGGCGTGGCTGCTCTTGCGCCAGCGATCGGCCTCGGTATCCACAAAGTTGGGAAAGTTCATCCGGCAATAGCCGCACCGCGCTTCAAAGTCGAAGAGACCCTGCGGTGTGCCGTCCAGATAAAGAACCGCCTGCAAGCCGTTCGGCGACCACGCCACGCTGGCGATCCGTTCAGGCTCCGGCCGCTCGAGCTCCGCGTCGCTTTTGGCCAGCGCGGCGACGTTGTAGATCAGCATCGCGTCCAGGATGCTGTTCTCAAACACCTCCTGCGAGCGATCACAGGCATAAAAGTATCCAGCGACACCCTCATCCTCGAAGACCACCGTCCAGGGAACGGTCGGCGAGTTTGACGACAGAAAAGCCTGGCCCGGAATGAACGAAAGCGACTGCATACCACCCCTTCCCCACCCTCTCCTTTAACGATACACGCGATACACTCGAAGGGGCCGGGCTCCCCGCGGGCCGATCGCATGAGGGCTATCGCACCGGCAATGAAGCTTCCCCGCATCCAGATAGGTCCTCCGCAACGCATGGCCGCCGTGCTGCTGCTGATCTTTATCGCCGAATGCTTCTTCGTCATCGCCAACCAGCAGCTGACGCAGCAGGACTATCGCTACGCCCGCTGCGGCCGCGAGATGTGGGAGAAGCCCTCGCCGTTGGCCGGTTACTTTACGACGTGCGGCAACCTGAACGGCGACGGCACCTTTGCTTATCGCCTGGCGGGCTTTCCGCTCACGACCCAGCGGCTGGTGCTGCTGGCGGCGGACAAGCTGCGTAAACCTGAGAATCGCGTCTATGCGGGCGGTACCCTGAATGGCTCAACCTGGGAGTCGCGCCACGAGCTTTCGAGCATCAAGTACCTCCTGCATCTGCCGTTCGTCTTCTTCGCGGTCTGGCTGGGAGGCGGTCTGTGGTGGGTGGCGCGGCGGCTCTACGGCAACGCGGGCGGTTTTCTGGCGCTCGGCCTCTATTGCTTTTGTCCGGCAATCATCCGTTTTGCCGTCATGCCGAACAATGATGTGCTCGCGATGTGGGGCATCTATGGGCTGGTCTATACCGCCATCGGCGTGGCCCATGCCATACAAGGCCCTCGCCGCAAATGGAGGCCGCGTATCGCGCTGCTCACTGCCGCGCTCGGCCTCACCGCCGCCGCACATCTGGTCGCGGCCATCGTCGGGTTTGTCGCGGCCATCATCTTCATGTTCTATGTCGCCGAGCGACGCCGCAGCGCCGTCGTGCAAATCCCCGTCTTCGCCGGTGTCGGCGCGTTTCTGATCCTGCTGGCTTTCTACGGCTTCCGCCTTGCGCCCTTTAGCTACGTCTTTACCGGAGGCGCGGGTATCTTTCGATTCTCGGTCCAGGGCGTGTTGGGCTTTGTCAGCACCTTGGGGAACGCGCCGATTCTGATTGCCGCCTTCCTGGCGCTCGTGCTCTATACCGGTGTCCCCCGCAGCCGTTATTTCGGCAACACCACGCCTTTATTGATGGTGCTCGCACTTTGCGCGCTGCAAACAACCCAGGTGGTCAGCTATCCTTGGCTGTGGGCACTTCCCTTTTTGTTCACGTTTATCGGAGGCACCTTCGCCGACGCGATCGAAACACGGCAGCGTAAACTCTTCCTTACAGTCACCGGAACCGTGTTGGTCATCCAGGCTATGGTCTGCCTGTCCACTCTTTCTTCACTGGCACTTTCGTAATGAACCCGCTCGCAATGGCAATTTCGTCTCCATTCCACCGTGCATCCAACCCGCTATCGCATTAGCTCTTCGGAATATAAGGACGATCCGCTTTCATGAACAACTTTAAACTTCGTTCCATCTGTCTTCTTGCTGTTGCACTGCTGGTTCCCGGTTGCCGCACCGCCCGCAAAGTAGCTCTTAGTATCGATACTCCGAGCCATGCCTCGGAACTTCAGCCATTGGTTACGGTTAAGACGCTTCCCGGTCTGCGCTGGCCCGACTTCTCCGACATTCAGCCCGCCGTGCAGAAGTTCTACGAAAACAGCAATTATGCGCTCGCCTGGTCGAAAGACGGCAAGCCGACGGCTACAGCTCGAGAGTTTCTTGAGCAAATCCAGAACGCGGCCAGCAAGGGACTCGGACCGGACGATTACGACGCTCCTCTGCTGGCGCAACGGATAGGTCAGCTTGGATCGGCCCAGGATGCCGCGCAGTTCGACGCCGCCATGACGGTCGACGCGATGCGCTTCGTCTCCGATCTGCACCGGGGGCGGATCAACCCGCAGCATTTCTCGTTCGACATCAAGTCGGAGCAGAAAGACCTGGACCTCGCCGACTTCTTTACAAATAAGGCGATCGCCTCGACGGATGTGCCGCAACTCATCACTTCCATCGAGCCTGACTCTGAACTCTACCGCCAGACCGAACAGGCTCTGGTGCACTACCTCGACCTGGCAAAGCAGCAGCCGGATGCAACCGCACTGCCGATGGTGGTCAAGCCCGTCGCGACAGGTCAAAGCTATCCGGCGGTCGCGCAGCTATGGCAGCGGCTCCAGTTGGAAGGGGATGCTCCGGCCGGCGACGCTCCCGCCTCCTACAACGGCGCACTCTCCGGCGCGGTCAAGAACTTCCAGCATCGTCATGGCCTGACGGAGGACGGTAAGCTAACATCGGCGACGGTGAAGTCGATCAACGTGCCGCTCTCCGAACGGGTCACGCAGCTCGGAAGCTCCCTGGAGCGCTGGCGTACCTTGCCCGATTCTCACATCAACCCGCGTATCCTGGTCAATCTTGCCGAGTTCGTTCTGCGGGCTTACGACGACCAGCACCATCTGCAATTCAGCATGAAAGTCGTCGACGGCAAAGTAGCGGGCGACCACCAGACCCCCGTCTTTACCCAGACCATGAAGTACCTCATCTTTCGCCCCTACTGGAATGTTCCAGTCGACATCGCCAAGAAGGAACTGGTGCCGCACATGGAGGCAAATCCCGGCTATCTCGAAGCCAAAAACTATGAAGTCATCACCAACAAAGGTGTTCTCCAGACCTCCTACAACGTAAACGAGGTCGCTCACGGCATGGTGATGGTGCGCGAAAAGCCCGGACCGCGCAACTCCCTCGGCCTGGTCAAGTTCATGTTCCCCAATGAATACGACATCTATCTGCACTCCACTCCGGAGGTTCATCTTTTTGAACGCACCGTGCGTGACTTCAGTCACGGCTGCGTCCGCGTACAGGAGCCCGACAAACTCGCGGCCTGGGTGCTTGAGGGTCAGGACGACTGGACTCTCGAAAAAGTTCAGGAGGCCATGAACAACGGCGAGGACAACAAGCAGATCAACCTTAAGAAAACACTTCCCGTGGTGATGTTTTATCTCACGGCCATGCCCGGGGATGACGGGCAGATACACTTCTTCGAAGATATCTACGGCTACGACGCCGACCTCCAGGGTCTCCTTGCCAAGGGCATGCCTTACCCGAAGGAACCGGTTAAGATCAATCCCAAAACCAAGCCGGGCGACACGGTCTAGCCCGGCTTGTCCACGCTTCACTCCGAGCTTGACCCGGCTGTCTTTCGCCGCGAGCTGATGGCTTGGTATCGCCGTCATGCTCGCGTACTGCCGTGGCGCGGCATCTCCGATCCCTACCGCACCTGGGTCTCGGAGATCATGCTGCAACAGACACGCGTCGCGGCGGTCATCGAGCACTACCGCGTCTTTCTGGAACGCTTCCCTACCGTCAACGTCCTGGCACAGGCTACTGAGTCAGAGGTACTCGCTGCGTGGTCGGGTCTCGGCTACTATCGCCGCGCGCGCATGATGCACCAGGCGGCCCGTTTTGTAGAGGAGGAGCTTGCCGGCGTCATGCCGAACACAGCAGCGAAACTGCGGAAGCTACCCGGCGTCGGGGAGTACACCTCGGCCGCTATCGCCAGCATCGCCTTCGGAGAAAGTGTAGCTGTTGTCGATGGTAACGTCGAACGGGTACTGCTTCGTCTGATGGGCCTAACGGAAGACCCGAGCGCCGCCGGCCAATCGCTAATCCGGCAACAGGCCGCGGCACTGGTTCCTCTGTCGCGCAGCGGAACAAACGCGCCCGGTGATCACAATCAAGCCATGATGGAGCTCGGCGCAACCATCTGCCTGCCGCGCGCTCCCCTCTGCCTCAACTGTCCGGTTTACGATCTTTGCCGAACGCGCGGCGAACACCTCACGAGGCCTCGTACAAAAGCTAAAAGCAGGTCGGCCGCTTATCTTCTACAGACGGAGGAGGGTAAGGTGCTGCTGGAGCAACGCCCGGCCGGCATCAGCCTCATGGCCGGAATGTACGAGCTTCCTCCAATTTCGCTCGCCGCCGTAGAGGGCCTCGACCCCGCGCTCCGTCTCCGTCACTCCATTACGGACACCGTGTACAAAGTAGCCGTATATACCCGAAGCGAACACGTGCATGCGGATGCCGTCTCCGCGAAAACAGAAAGATTACATACTGTTTCTCTTGAATTAGTACCGACGCTCCCCCTCACGGGACTTACGCGCAAGATTCTCCGCCGCCTTAAACTGATGCCCTGACTTCGGTTTCAGCTCTTAGGCACGGTGCCGTTCGCCTTTTCCTGCTCCTGGAGAGCTTTATCCTGATCCTTCTTTGCCTTGGCTTGCGCTTTGGCGGCCTTTGCGTTCGCGCTCGAGGCCTTCTCCTGCTGCTTTTGCTCTCTCTTTTGCGCTTTCATCTCATCTTTGGTTAGCGGCGTCGTATTGCTGGTCGTGCTCGTCTGAGAGATAGGCGCGGTCTGTGTTGTCGTCTGCTGTGTCTGTGCGGCGATCAAAGGCAATGTGCCTGCAAGCGCGGCAACGACGATCTTCAAAACTCTATTCATAAACTGGTCTCCTTGGCGTAGTGCGTCAGCGCCTCTTGTTTGATGACTTTGCGTGTAAAAAGATAGCGTCGCGGCAGATCCCACTCGCGAAGACGGCAAGCGTTCCCACTGCATCCGATACACTGTGGCCGGCGGCCCGAGGAGAAGACAATGAATCGCAGCGCAAGCGCAATCTGGCATGGTGGTCTACGAGACGGTAAAGGTACAGTATCGACCGAGACGGGCGCATTTAAAGACCTGCCCTACAGCTTCAGTTCACGCTTTGAAAGCGGCACGGGGACAAACCCTGAAGAGCTTCTCGGCGCGGCGCACGCGGGCTGTTACTCCATGGCGCTGAGCGCGCAATTCACTGAAGCCGGTCTGAAGCCTGAGACAATCGAGACGACCGCGCAAGTGACGCTCGAAATGCTGAAAGACGGCGGTCCCACCATCACCAAAATCCACCTGACCACGAAGGTAACCGCGCCGGGCGTCGATCAGGCGAAGTTTGAAGAGCTGACAAACTTTGCAAAGGCCGGTTGCCCCCTGTCGAAGGTCCTGAAGGCGGCGGAGATCACACTCGACGCAACCCTCGTCTAGCGACTAATGCGCGTGGCTATGCCCATGATGATGATGGCCGTGTGCGCTGCCCGTCTCAAGTAGAGGCGGCGCGCTGCACCCGTGCGTCGTCTCACAGCCCGTCGTCTCGAACTGAATCGTTGTGTGATAGATGTGAAAGCGTTCCCGCAAAGCGGCGTTGATCCCTTCAAGAATTGCCTCGCACTCCGACATGGGCATCTCCGTGATCTGAATATGACTCGCCAGCGCGTGCGATGACGATCCCAGGCTCCACACGTGCAGATCATGGACATTCACTACACCCTGAACGCCCTGCATGGCCGAACGCACCTCCGCCAATTGCATGGCACGCGGCGTGCCTTCCAACAAAATATGCAGCGTCTCGCGCACGATGCCGACCGAGCTATACAGAATCATCCCGGCAATCAGGATCGAAAGCAGTGGGTCGATCCAGGTTAGCCCGGTGAGCAGGATACCCACGCCGCCGCCAATGACCGCGGCGGTCGAGAGCGTATCCCCCAGCATATGCAGAAAGACGCCGCGTATATTCACGTCGCCCGAAAACTTCCAAAGCAGGCTGGCGATGGCCCCGTTCATCAGCACGCCCGCCGCGGCCACCGCCATCATCAAGCGCGGCTGCACGGCGACCGGCGCGGTAAACCGGTGCAGCGCCGAGAACACGATCCACGCCGACAGCACGATCAGCGTCAGCGCGTTGACAAACGCCGCCAGTACCCCGGCCCGCTGATAGCCGAACGTCTTCTCCTCCGTAGCCGGACGCGCCTGAAAATAAACCGCCACGAAGGAAAGCAGGATGGCCAACAAATCGCTGACATTATGCCCAGCCTCCGAGATCAGCGCCAGCGAATGCGATCGCACCCCGAAATAGAACGTCGCCACGACATACACGAACGTCGCCGCCATCGAGCACTTTAACACCCGCTGCATCGTCCGGTTCGGCGTGGCGACCATGTGCATGATTTCAGTGTAGTCTCGCGCGGGCGGAGCCTCAACGCGGCGGTTGCACTAAATCATCGACATCGGGTACGGCGTCCTGTTGCAGGCCGCTCCAGCCCTCCGCCACCACAATGCTGTCCTCGGGATTCTGCGGATCGTAGCGTACCTGAATGGGTAGGTCGACACGAAGATTCCTTACCTTCTCCGGCAGCGCGGTCACATCCTGCGCGCACTCATACGTCACGCCGGCAATCCGGTAGCGATAGAGCAGCACATGCGGCGTCTCCCAGCGGCTGCCGGGATCGAACTCCATCGTGCCGTCGACGCTGTCGTCCTCCGTCACGCCATCGATGCCCGTAATGCTGCCGTCGATGATCCGTCCGCTTTCAGCCAGCAGAGTTCGCCGGGCCCGCTCCCTCTCCTTCGGGTCAACCCGTCTACGCGTCAACGCCCACCAGGCCATCACGCCGCCGCACGCCGCGATGGCCGCAATCGCGCCCGCCTGTTGACGGGTGAGCCGAGCGAGGTGCAGATGCGAGGTGAAAAACGGCAGCACGGATAGTTCCCACAGGATAATCGATGACGCGCTGACGCGCGTAAACCTACGATGCATCTCCCGAGCCGGTGATTGATATACTGAACTGTGACCACAAAGCCGTCTTTTCGCCCTTCCACTCCACCTTCGAGCCATCCGCTCGACCTCGGCGAAGGCCGCCGCGTCCGCTCGACCACCGTCATCTGCGTCCGCCGGGGCGACTCGGTCGTGATGGCGGCCGACGGGCAGGTCTCGCTCGGCGGCACGGTCATGAAGCATTCGGCCAAAAAGATACGCCGCCTCTACCAGGACAAGATCCTCGCCGGATTCGCCGGATCGACCGCCGACGCCTTTTCGCTTTTCGCCCGCTTCGAGACGAAGCTTGAACAGTACGCCGGCAACCTCGGCCGGGCGGCCGTTGAACTCGCCAAAGACTGGCGCACGGACAAGATGCTCCGACAGCTGGAGGCGCTGCTGATCGTCACGGACGCCAAGCAGACCTTTCTGCTCTCCGGCACCGGCGACGTGATCGACCCGGACGAAGGCATCGCCACCATCGGCTCGGGCGGCAGCTACGCGCTGGCGAGTGCCCGGGCTTTGATGGAGAACACCGAGCTTTCCGCGCGGGAGATCGCGGAGAAAAGCCTGCGGATCGCCGGACAAATCTGCATCTACACCAACGACCAGATCATGATCGAAGAGTTGAAGGCGGAGTAATGGAGCGATTTTCAGAAAGGAACTCCTTTGCTCCAGCACGCGCCATTGTTGACGATGCGCCTAGGTGGTTCCGTCTCGCACTCTTTGATCAGATATTAGTCCCGTACCTTTGTAGTGGATCTTCGCCGAAGTCTATTAGTGCTCGTAAGTTACTCAATCGACTGGTCGTGCTCCTTAGAGGTGAGATAGTAAGCCCGATTGAAGAAGATGAGGTTGTCGCGTACATACGTGATTGTTTAGCAAGTTGCGAGTGGTATGAATTTTACGATTCGATCGAGATTATCACCGGTCTCATATCAGAGGCCGACCTTCGCGCGCCAAGTGCGTTCCATCGTGAGCTTTCTTCTTTCCGACGTAGCGTTAACCAGTTTCTTCAAATGGCAAATTCTGGATGGACCTTAGACGGACAAGGCAAGTTGACGAGAGTTCTAGGCGAAAGTGTCACACGGAACGAGTTAGCCGTCGAGTCTTCAGGGACTATACCTGATGCCACAAAGAACCATACAAAGAAGGCACGCCTTCTTCTTGAACGAACTCCTCACGATTACGCTAACTCCGTCAAAGAAAGCGTGAGTGCCATCGAGAGTGCGGGGCGAACCTTGGTTCCTACTGCATCAACATTAGGGGATGTGGTGAAAGTTTTGAAAAAACGTATGGACTTTCCATCAATGATGGCAGATGTTATAGAAAAACTTTACGTATTCGCAAATGCCGAGCCAGGCGTTAGACATGGCGGTTTAGATTTGGATCGAGTTAGTCGTGCTGATGCGGAGTTCTGTCATTCGATTTCTATATCAATACTTCTTTATCTAACAAGCTTTTCAGGATAATACTCATGGCAATTTTTCTTCCCGGAACCGCCGACGACCAGGCCCTCGCGCTCGATGAGATGACGCCGCGCGAAATCGTCGCCGAGCTTGATAAGTACGTCGTCGGCCAGCACGCGGCCAAGCGCGCCG
>CAXTRY010000103.1:0-9760 GCA_964246805.1 uncultured Acidobacteriaceae bacterium | reverse complement strand
GACCTTGATGCGCGCGCCGTGCGGCACGTCGTCGTAGTGGATGCGGAGCGGCTCGATATGCTGTTGGTTTTCCATAGCGTCACCTCAGTCTTACACCTTTGGTGGCCGGGGTGGAGGATAGCTGGGGGAGGAATCCATGATGGTTCGGGTTTGGAATTGGATACTGGTTTGTCGACTCAGCTAAGGTAGGGGTATCGACATAACAGTATTTGCATCGGGGATCGCCAAGTACGCTGTTGATTCCGAGGGGTCGATGGCAATACTAGTTACCGGACCCGGTGTAGCTCCCCTCATAAGTTCTACATGGTTGACCGTGTCAGTCACTACAAAGCCTTCAGGTGTCGCGGATACCGTAAGCCAACTGTCCTGAGCGCTAATCCCGGAAAAAGCACCTGCCGCTATTTGCATCGGGGCTGCTGACGATGCTGCTGTCTGAGAATACGCATGAAAGCGTCCGTTTTGCGTGCTGATGCGTGAGACTTGTCGTATTGCGTTTGTATGAACTCCGTTCGAGTTGGCAGTTGCGGCAGGATCTATTTCTTGTACAGAAACTGATCCTTCCGAAGAGGCTGTGGTGGCAACAAGCTCTGCACTTACCGCGTTATATTTCATTGCAATAATCGCTTGTCCGCCTGTAGGGTAACTACCATTTATCTGCAAGGTGTCAGGGTTGACCATGCTAAGGGTGGTTGCACTTCCTACCCAAAGGCTTCCGTCCGGAGTAACCTCAAGCGTGTTAGGTGAACCACCAACAAAGAGAGAGGATACCTGCCAAGTACTAAGATTTACACGCGATATTGTACTATCGCCTATATTCGCCGAGAAAATATATGAACCATCACCGCTAAACACCATTGCTACCGGGTTAGCTCCAACCGTAACCGTCCGAGTTACGCTACCCGCCCCAAGATCGAGAAAGGATAGAGTGTTCGTCCCAGAATTTGCCACTACAGCATTTGGGTAGTACGTGTCGAAAGAATCAGAACTTGAACACGGACCATTTTGCTGGTGGTCGTTAGTGGTTACCTGGTTGTAGACAAGTATCGCAGCGGGTTGGGAACCTACTTGTATAGTTGATCCAGTTCCAGCGTCAACACTGTTTGAGTTGAACAAGGTTGCTACTGGGTAGACGGCGTTACTCGCACTTTGGTAAAAGGTACTTTGACCTACACAAGTGCCATCACCATAGTCGTCTTGGGTATCAGTTGACTGAAACAAATAGTTGTGAACCTGCACACCGACCCCGAAGGGAGCCGAGAATGATTGACGCTCTCCCACAGACAAATAGTTGAAATCTGCAAATGCTAAATTGCCATCACGATCTACATTGCTAAGCGCAAGACCAAACATGCCTGCAGGAAGTGTTGAAGGAAAAGCAAAAGATGCAGTCTTCTGATCAGGAGATATGCCGTTCGCAGTGATATTTTGTGGAAACGTGTTGTTTTCAGACGAAATTCCATAGACGGTCAGAATCGGCATACCGTTGGAGGACGACAGAGGAGTCGCCCTACTGGAGAGTTCAAGAGTGCTCGGCAATGATTGCTGGTCGGCAAAATGAGCTGAAGAGCCGGGAAGAGCATCTGTCGTCAAGTTCTGACAATCCCAAGTAAAGACGTCGAGGTTATTCATGTAGACTGGTTGGTCGCCTGTTGAGTATCCGCCCGGTCCTAAAGACGGATCATGCAAATAAGGACCACAATATTCCATACCAAAATTGGCGAAATGAGACCAGTAGGCATCCGTTCTAGCGTCGCTAACATAATAAATACCTAGCATGTCCGTATGACCATCATAGGATGTAACCGAGCCGGTTGTATGTTGAGTTATGCTCTGAAGGTTGCCGCCAACAATCAGGCCGGGACGGGGTGAGATAACACCTGGCTGGTTGTATGCAGGGCGGATGGACTCGACACCCTTGATTGTGAATCCCTGGTTGGGGTTTGTAGCATTACCACACCCATCGAAGCCGCAGCATACCAAGGTGGAGATCGAAACCACTGCAAAGCCTATGATCTTAGATTGCATCGAATCCTCCTTGAGTAAAAAGCGTGTGCAACATTTGCATCACCATTGCCTTAAGTTCACCAGAAGGTATGGAGGTCGCGTGAGCATAAAGTCGATCAAATGGCACGGAAGTTTTATGCTCAATGCGATAACTTAATATTTTCTGCTCGGGAAATGGCAAACTTGTAGTCTGTATTTCAGAGGCGTTTGTAAAAACAGGAGCGTTATATAGAACAAGAAAGAGAAGCAGTAAAGCATGTAATGGCCCGATAGCGGCGTCCGAGATGCCATCGAACAAATTGGAATAGTTCTTTCGGCAAACACTGTCAATCATTAGTATGTGCGATATGCCACCTAGCGTTGTCTCACCAGCTTTATTACACAGCCAGATATACGTGGCAAACACGCTTTCAATCGAAGCGGCAGGTTGGGTACTTCCAGACATTACCCAAGCTTTCTCTAGCGAAGTGATTCGGGTAAGTGTGTTGGCTTGTAAAGGTTGTGGCAAAGCAGACAAGCCAGTTATGTTGAAGACGCATACTGACAGCCGATCAAAATCCTGCGCCGCAAGTAACGAAGGCAGAGTATCATTGAGAGTAGACAAGGATGAAGTCATAGGTTGTTGTGCTCAATATGCTAATGCCTGAGTGAAGACTAATCGACACTCCATCCAATAAGTGCCAATACATTACTATACAACTGATGTTTCTCGGCGCTTCCCATTGCGTTTAAAGTAGCGAGCGCCCGCTGGTGATCTGGCAGTGGTCCAGAAAGCACAGTTTGTTGATGTTTGTTTATGTGAAGGACATCTCCGTGGCTGATAAGCTCGTCAAGTAACAAGAGGCGCGCTTCTGGCAACAAGGAAGAGTTGTCGCTAACTAAAGGTGGAGAGTAAAGAGCAGGGAAGAAGTTTTGCAAAAATAGCCGGTACTGATGAAGATCAGTTATCCCAACACGGGACGGCTGGGACGGAGAGAGCCGTGTTTGCAAAAGCGAATACGCCTTAAGAACCGCAGCTTCATCGCTAGATGTAGTGTGGTTAGCTGCACCTTGAGCAAAACCGACTGCCTGCGAGGAACTCGACCAAGAAGGCGAATGAGACAAACGAGATGATCGCAGGGTGCTTGATCTTAAGCACGGCGTTATAGCGGGTGAGAGTGGCTCCAAGGAACCAGGAGAATGTCCGCGAAGGCGCACCGTTTTGTCTAAAAGAAGCAACGAGCAGGGCTGAGACAATGCGGGGTTTGTTGCCGCTACACTAAAGGTACATAGACAAAACAGAAGCGCCAGTAAGGAAGAGCGGGCGGGAATGTGATTCATAGTGCACTCCAAACGGATGACCATGCTTGCGACTCTAAAGGACTCAGCATGAACCGGAATCAAATATAAGGTTAACGGTCTGCAAAGCAGCGATGAAATCACTCTTTGATGCTAACCCCCAATGCCTTCATCTTCCGATACAAATGACTGCGCTCCAGCCCCAGCGCCTCAGCGGCGCGGCTTACATTCCCGTGGCACTCGTCGAGCTTTTTGAGGATATAGTCGCGCTCGTAGGCTTCGCGGGCCTGGAGGAGCGTCTCGAACTCCTCACCGCGCGCGGCGGGTTTGCCGTGCTCGCGGAAGGCTTGTTCACGAAAGACGAGGGCGGGGAGGTGTTTGCGCTCGATGCGGGCGGCCTTCGGGTTCAGGATCAGGACGCGCTCGACCAGGTTGCGCAGCTCGCGGACGTTGCCGGGCCAATGATACTGACGCAGCGCGGCGAGGGCGTCGTCGGTCATCTCGACGCGGGGGCGGCCGTACTGCTGGCCGAACTCGGCAAGGAACTCCTTGACCAATAAAGGGATGTCTTCCTTGCGGTCGCGCAGCGGCGGCACGAAGAATGGAATGACATTGAGGCGGTAGAAGAGGTCCTCGCGGAAGTTGCCGCGGGCAATCTCCTCCTCCAAATCCTTATTGGTGGCGGCGATGACCCGGACATCGACGTGGACGGGATGGCTCGCGCCGACAGGCAGAAACCGCTGCTCGTCCAATGCGCGCAGGACCTTGGCCTGCGTCTTGAGGCTCATGTCGCCGACCTCGTCCAGGAAGAGGGTGCCGCCGTCCGCCCGCTCGAAGGTTCCGCGCTTCTCGGTGGGGCTGCCGGGGCCGGTCGGGCCCGCGCCATGGCGATAGCCGAAGAGCTCCGTCTCGATGAAGTCCTCGGGGATGGCGGCGCAGTTCAGCTCCAGAAAGACGCGATCCTTGCGAAGGCTTTCGGCGTGGATGGCGCGGCCGATCAGCTCTTTGCCGGTGCCGGACTCGCCGAAGATGAGGACGCGGCCGTTGGTAGGGGCCATCAGCTTGATCTGCTGGCGAAGCGCTTTGAGCGGGACGCTGTTGCCGGTGACCGTGCCTTTGATGGCAAGCTGCCGGGCGAACTCCTGATTATCTTCGCGCATCTGCCGCGCCTGCATGGCGTTTTTGAGCACGATCAGGGTGCGGGCGAGCGACAACGGCTTTTCGAGGAAGTCGTAAGCGCCCAGCTTGGTGGCACGGACCGCCGCCTCGATCGTGCCATGGCCGGAGATCATGATGACCTCGGGGACGTTGGCGCGGTCGAGTTCGCGGATCTCGGCCAAGGCGTCGAGGCCGTCGCGGTCGGGCAGCCAGATGTCCAGCAGGACGACATCGCAGGCGGCGTCGCGCAGCAGATCGAGAGCCTCGGTAGCCGTGCCCGCCGTCGTGACCAAGTAGCCTTCTTCGCGCAGGATGCTTTCAAGCGTCGAGCGGATGTCGGCTTCGTCGTCGACGATCAGGACGTGATTCATACGCGGCTCGCGGCGAGAGCGGACTGTACTTTGATTCGGGTTTCCGGCTGTGGTTCAGGCGTCTCGGGGATGGACGCTGGACGAAGCTCGACGATGAACTTCGCGCCGGCCGGTTCGTTTTGTTCGGCGCGGATGGTGCCGTCGTGCTCCTGGATGATCTTCGAGGCGATGGCCAGGCCGAGGCCCGTGCCGCGCTGCTTGGTGGAAAAATAGGGCAGGAAAAGCCGCTCGCGCATCTCGTCCGTCAGGCCCGGTCCAGTGTCGGCGACGATCAGCTCGATCATGCCGCTTTCGAGTACGGAGGTGCTGAGGCGCATCTCGCGGAGGAGCGAGCCTTGCATGGCCTCGGCGGCGTTGTCGATGAGGTTGCCGAGCGCGCGCTTCAGGGCCTCGGGGTCGGCCATCACAAGCGGCAGGTTGGAGGCGAAGCGGCGGACGAGACGGATGTTGTCGAGGCGGCCGGCGAAGAGCGCCAGCGAGTTGTCGACGATGGTATTGAGGTCGGCGGGACGCGGCTCGGCGGTGGGAAACTCAGCCAGGGCGGAGAACTGATCGACCAGGCCGCGCATACTCTCGACCGAGGACGATATGATCTCGCTCGACCGGCGGATGACGCCGACCGACGGCGAATCGACGTTTGCAGCTTCGAGGCGGCCGGTGTGGCGGTGAATCTGTTCGGCGCTCAACGCGATGGGAGTCAGCGGGTTCTTGATCTCATGGGCGACGCGGCGGGCGACCTCCTTCCAAGCGGACTGCTTTTGCGCCTGGAGCAGTGCCGTGGCGTCTTCGAGCACCAGGACGTAGCCCAGATGGGTGCGATCGGCGGCTTCGAGCAGGGCGACCGTGGCAAGCAGATGGAGCGTGCCCCGGGCGTGCGGGCCTTGCCGAGGCATCTCCAGGTCGCCCGAAGCCGACCCCATGCGGTGGCTGCGGCGCAGCAGGCGATCAAGCGTCTCCATGGTGTCGGGCGGGAAGACCTCTTCCATGGCGAGCGAGAGGAAGGGCTTCTGGCCGCCGGGGTCCATCATCTCGGACAGTGCCCGATTGGCGAGCAGGAGGCGGCGGCTGGGATCGAGCGTGGCTACGCCGTTGGGGATGGTCTGAAGCATGGTTTCGAGCTCGCCGCGCCGGGCCTCCAGGGTAGCGTTGGCCCGGCTTAGCTGCACGGTGGACTCTTCGACGGCATGGCGGCTGCCTTCCAGGTCGGCGGCCATGTGGTTGAAGCTGCGAACAAGCTCTTCAAGTTCGACCGTGGCGGTCTCGCTGACGCGATGCGCGTAGTCCCCCGCCGCGATGGCCTCCATGGCGTCGGCCAGCGCTTCAACCGGCTGGGTGACCTGTTTCGAGAGGTGCAGCGCCAGCCAGCTGGTGGCAAAGAGCGCGAGCGAGGTCATCATCAGAAGCAGCCACTTATTGGTGTTGCGGATCTGGGGGGGGGTGCGGATGAGCCGCCAATAATCGTCGGCGGCCTTGCGCAGCCGCTCCATCGTGGCCGACATTCCGTAGGGCATCGGCAGACCGACGACGACCGTGCCTCCGTCTTTGAGGATCGCCGTGCCGAGGGCGAAGTCGGTCTGGCCCAGCGAAAACATAGGCTGGTCGGTACGACGGGCCGCCGCGAGAATCGCCCCATCGAGCGGCGTGCTCAGGGCGACGCCCTCTCCGCCGGCAGTCGCCACCGGGGCGGTTCCTGTATCGTCCACGGCCTCGCTGCGGTCGGGCAGCCACGGCTTGACGCGCGGCGCGGTGCCCGGACGGCGCGGCAGATGGAAAGCGGCCACGGCATGGGCGTCGTGGTAAATCACGACGAAGCCGCCTTGCAGGGTGATCTCATGCTGCCGTAAAACCGTCCCAATCTTCGCGAGACTCTCCGCATGCTTCATCGCTTCGGTACGCGCCGGCAGGCTGGCGGCGATCGAACCGGCTTCCACGCGGGCGTTGGCGGCGGTGTATTGAGCGAGCTCGAGCGCCATACTGTTGCTGTCGTCCCGCATCTGGGTCACGGGTTGCGAGAACCAACGGTCGACGGCCCGGTTCATCAGGTCATAGCTGAAGGCGAACATGAACGCAATGGGGATCAGCGAGACCAGCACCGCGCCCCAAAGCATCCGCGTCCGCAGGCGGCGGCCCATCAGGCGGCTCGACTGCCCGGCATAGAGCTTCAATACGTTGCGAACAAGCAACACGAGGACGCTGACGAACAGCACGAACGCCAGCGCGGAGAGGCCGGTATAAATAGCGATCTGCCCGTCGGTCTGCGGCGACAGGAAGTTCTTAAAGGCGTTCATCGCGCCCAGCACAAGAAAGAGCGCGAGCAGACAGGCACCCAGCACCATGCTGACGACCTTTCTCCGGCGCGCGCTCTCGGTCATGCGTGGGCCAGTTCGCCGCGGAGCAGCTCGCCGACCGGGGTCCAGTCCCGGCCTTGCGCCTCGGCCACCGCCGGGTAGGTCAGGACGCCATTGTAGGTGTTGACGCCTTCGGCGAAGCCTTTGTCATCCGCGAAAGCGGCCTCCGCCCCAAGCCGCGCGAGCTTCAAAAGGTATGGAAAGGTGGCGTTCGTCAGTGCAAGCGTGGAGGTATTCGGCACCGCCGCCGGCATGTTCGTCACGCAGTAGTGGACGACGCCCGAGACCTCATACGAGGGGTCGCTGTGCGTGGTAGGTCGGGCCGTTTCGATGCAGCCGCCCTGGTCGATGGCCACATCGACCACCACCGCGCCCTTCTTCATCTTCGCGACCATCGCCGCGGTGACGATCTTGGGGGCAGCCGCGCCCGGGATCAGCACGCCGCCGATGACGAGGTCGGCCTCGCGCACCGCCATTTCGACATTATGGCTGTTCGACGCCACCGTGTAGAGCCGCCCGGAAAAGATGTCGTCCAGCTCGCGCAGCCGGTTCAGGTTGTTGTCGATCAGCGTCACCTTCGCGCCCATCCCCAGGGCGATCTTCGCGGCGTTGGTGCCGACAATGCCGCCGCCGATAATGCAGACATTCCCCGGCGCGACGCCCGGCACCCCACCCAGCAGCACCCCGCGGCCGCCATGCTCCTTTTCGAGATACGCCGCCCCAATCTGCACGCTCAGCCGCCCGGCCACCTCGCTCATCGGCGTCAGCAGCGGCAGCGCGCCGGTGCGATCGCGAACCGTCTCATACGCGACGCCCGTCACCTTCTTGTCGAGCAGAGCGTTCGTCAGCCCGGCGATCGGCGCGAGATGCAGATAAGTAAACAGCACCAGCCCTTCGCGGAAGTGGCGATACTCCTTCTCCGTCGGCTCCTTCACCTTCACCACCGTCTCAGCCAGCCGCCACACGTCATAGGCCGAGCCGACAATCTCCGCGCCCACGGCCTGGTAATCGTCATCCGGCATGGCGGAGAGCGCGCCCGCGTCATGCTCGACCAGCACCGTGTGCCCTGCCTCGACCAGCGCCTTTACCCCGGCGGGCGTCACGCCGACGCGGCTCTCGTGGTCCTTCACTTCCTTGGGAACGCCAATAATCATCGTGTCTCCTTCTACCCTCGCGCCTCCATTGTACCGAGTAGGTGCACCCCCGCGCAGGCCTGGAGCGAAGCCGTACAATAAGGACTCATTCTCGTCCCAGGAACTGATCGCAAACTAATGTCATCGAACGGGTTTCAAATGCGGTACTCGCGCATCCACAACATGCGCTCGCTCTTCTCGCTCTTTTCCAGCGACCTCGCCATCGACCTCGGCACCGCCAACACGCTCGTCTTTGCCCACGGCAAGGGCATCATCGTCAACGAGCCCTCGATCATCGCCGTCAACAAGATCACCAACGAGGTTGAGGCCGTCGGCAAAGAGGCCAAGGAGATGCTCGGCCGCACTCCCGGCAACATCGTGGCCATCAAGCCGATGAAGGACGGCGTCATCGCCGACTTCCGCCACACCGAGAAGATGCTGAACTACTTCATTCAAAAGGCGCACAACCGCAAGATGATGGTCCACCCGCGCATCGTCATCGGCGTTCCGTCCGAGATCACGCAGGTGGAAAAGCGCGCCGTCATGGACTCCGCCTACCGTGCCAAAGCCTCCGAAGTTCACCTGGTCGAGCAGGCCATGGTCGCCGCCATCGGCGCTGGCTTACCGATCACAGAGCCCGGCGGCAACATGGTCGTCGACATCGGCGGCGGCACCACCGACATCGCGGTGATCTCGCTCGCCGGCATCGTCTACTCGCGCTCCGTCCGCATGGCCGGCAACCAGATGGACGAGGCCGTCATGACGTACCTCAAGCGCAAGTACAACCTCCTCATCGGCGAGCGCACCGCCGAGCAGATCAAGATCGTCCTCGGCTCCGCCTACCCGCTCGACAAGCCGATCCACATGGAGGTCAAGGGCCGCAACCTCATCGAGGGCGTCCCCAAGACCATCACCATCGAAGACTCCGAGATCCGCGAGGCCCTCGGCGAATCCATCGCCACCATCATCAACGCCATCCGCGTCGCCCTCGAGAGAACGCCGCCGGAACTTTCGGCGGATATTTCAGACCGCGGCATCGTCCTCACCGGCGGCGGCGCGCTCATCAAGAACCTCGACAAACGCATCCGCGAAGAGACCGGCCTCCCCGTCTCCATCGCCGACGACCCGCTGGCCTCGGTCGTTCTCGGCACCGGCAAAATGCTGAGCGACTTCAAGCTCCTCCGCAAAATCTCTATCGACTGACCGTAGCCAGTTCGCTACAACTGGCGGCTTTTGAGCAGTTTGCGGATGTCGCGTGAGCCGTGCAGGACGCCATGGATGATCAGCGGCCGCGTCTCGGATTCATACGCGATGAGGTACGGATCGGAGAGGAAGAAGAGAAAGGGTCTTTGAGTAAGATCGGGGCGTTGACGGCCCATGCTGGGAAAGTCGGCAAGAAGGTCGAAGGTCTGAAAGAGACTGTTTTCCCATTTGATCGCCTGTTCGTTGCCGAACTCGGACGCTGTGT
>CAXTRY010000102.1:0-9907 GCA_964246805.1 uncultured Acidobacteriaceae bacterium | reverse complement strand
AGTGGGGGCAGCAGGCCGGGAAAGTAGCTGTCGAAGGCGGCGCGGGCGGCGAAGCGGCGGGTGAAGGCTTCGTAGGTGGGTCCGACGGAGCCGCAGAGGTCGAGACCCCCGGCGTAGGGCCTGGGGTTGCGTTCGAGGGTGATATCGGTGAGCAGGCCGCCCATGGAGCCGCCCGCGACGAGCGTTTCAGTGGGCTGGCCGTACTTCTTCAGGAAGTATTTGCGAAGGGCTTCGGTTTCGGCGAGGGCCTGGTCGAGTGCCCAGCCGGTGGCGGAGTAGCCGCTTTCGATGACGGCATAGCCGCGGTCGAAGAGGGGCTTGGTCTGCTCGGTGAGGGGCTGGGCGGCGCGATAGGTGAAGGGGGTCTCCGCATAGCCGTGATAGTAGACGACGAGGCCGCGGTTCCACCTGGCGGGCAGGCTGATGCGGTAGGCGGCGTTGTTGAGGGTGCCGGTTTCGACGGTACCGGTGGCGGTCTTGAGGATCTCCGGAGCTTGCGCGCGGGCGAGGACAGTGACCGTTGCGAGAACGAGGCTTGCGGGCAGCCGGGAGAAAATTCGCATGGTGTGAGGATAGAAGAAAGCGGGGCGCGTGTCTTGCCGGCGCGAGGACCGCGGTATAGAGGCTGGGCTATGCTGGAGATGCCTGGACGGAGAGGCGGGGGCGTGATGGAGATTGGGCAGCTGACGGAGTTCGCGATACCGGGTGTGCTGGAGTTCGCGCGGACGGCGTCCGGGTTGGTGTACGCGTCGGTGAAGACGCCGGCGGCGGAGGCTACGGTCTTTCTGCAAGGCGCGCATCTGGTGCATTGGCAGCCGACCGGGCAGGCACCGGTGCTGTTTCTCAGTCCGCGGAGCGAGTTCATCGAGGGCACGGCGATTCGCGGCGGGGTGCCGATCGTGTTCCCCTGGTTTGCGACGGACCGGAAGATGGACCAGGTGAATGGCAAGCCTGGGCCGTCGCACGGCTTTGCGCGGACGCAGGAGTGGACGCCGGCGTTCGCGGCGCTGGTCGGCGAGGACCTTACGCTGACGTTTACGCTGGGCCCGACCGCCATGAGCCGAACGATGGGCTTCGACCATTTCCGGTTGGCGCTGCAAATAACGATCGGGCGGACTTTGACGCTGCGGATGACGGTGGGCAACGAGGCCGGCGAGCCGCTGGAGTTTGAAGAGGCGTTCCATAGCTATTTCGCCGTCTCGGATGTGCATGGGGTGACGCTGACGGGGCTGGAGGAGACCGGCTTTATCGACAAGACGGCGAACTTCGCGGTTGTGGCGGCCGAGGAGCGGCCGCTCGACTTCGCCGGGTTTACGGATCGGATTTACAACCATACGGCGGCCACTTGCATAATTCACGATGCGGGCACCGGGCGGAAGATTGTGGTGGAGAAGGAGAACTCGTCGACGACGGTGGTCTTCAATCCGCGCAAGGCGCTGCCGGATCTCGCGGAGACGGAGTGGCCGCATATGCTGTGCGTGGAGACGGCCAACGCGTCCGAATCGCCGGTGATGCTGCCGCCGGGCGGGACGCATACGATGCAGGCGCGGTTTTCGGTCGAATCGTTGGCTGGTTAGAGACTGTGACCTTCCGCCCGAAGAAGCCGCGCGAACCGCTGGCGCAGGCCGCGCTGTTTGAGTACGCCGTGGGTGCGCTGGCGCGGCGGATGCGCACCGTGCGCGATCTGCGACGGCTGATGCGGCTGCGGGCAGAGCCGGGAGAGGCGGGGGAGGAGGCGATGGACGCGGTGGTCGCGCGATTGGTGGAGTTGAACTACTTGTCCGATGAGCGCTTCGCGGCGGACTACACGCGGCTGCGGAAGGATAACGAGAAGTTCGGCAAGCGCCGCGTGCAGCAGGATCTGATGCAGAAGGGTGTCGGCAAGGAACTGATCGCGTCCACGCTGACCACGGCTTATGAGAGCGTGGACGAGGTGGCGCTGGTGCGGGAGTACATCGCCCGCAAGCGGATGAAGCAGCCGGGCGGCGCGGAGATGCAGAAGGAGACGGCGCGAACGATGAATCGGCTGATGCGGGCGGGGTTCTCGTCGAATGCGATCTTCAAGGTGCTGCGGGCGTGGGGCGTGCCGATAGAAGAGAGCGATCTGGATGGAGAGTGATGTGGAGAGTGACGAGGGATAAGCGAAACTTATCCCCTCGTCACTGTAGTTAGAAGTGGTAGATGAGGTCGCCGGCCATGGTGAACTGATCTTTCTTGGTAGGCGCGCCAAGATACGGGCTGTCGTAGGCGGGCACGTCGTAAGAGTGCTCGTAACGAAGTTCGGGACGGAAGGTAACGGTGCTGCCTAGCCAATAGTTGATGCCGACAAGGTGCTCTGAGTATTTCGTCTTGGAACCCGTCCGCTGACCCTTCAAGTCGTCGACAAACTCATTGCGAATGGTAAGCGAGGTGTGGTGGTGATTGAACTCATGCTCGACATAGTTGACGATGGCGTAGTCGGGCGCGTAGCAATGGGTGGCGGCGGCGTTGCACTGGGCACCATTGGCTCCCGTGATCGGCGCGGGCGAGACGATATTGCCGTAGTTGGTACCTGTATTCGCGCCCGAGCCGTAACTGATGCAAGGGGTCAGACCGAAGCATAGGTTTGGAACATTGCGTTCATATTGATACCAGACCTCCGTGTCGGTGTGCCAGGTGTCATTGATCTTATGGTAGTAGGTTAGATAGTAGCCCGAGACATTGTTATAGCTGTACTTAGCTGAGTTGATCGAGTTGGCGCAGAAATAGAAGTTGTCGCCGCCATGATGAAACTGATAGTCGGCGCAGAAGTTGCCGGTGAGCTTGGCTCCCCGCGTCCAGGGCGCTGTTTCGCAACCGGCGGAGACGCCGGCCTGCACGGTCCAGGCATTGCTCAGCTTGGTGGTGATATTGAGCCCGTGCTGGGTATAGCAGTCGTAGGTGTAAAGAATGGAGTGCGAGTAAGTGTAGTTATTCGGGGCGAGCTGGGCTTCAATATCCGGCAGCGAGATATAGCGGCCCAGACGGATGTCCGTGCCTTTGCCGATCTTCGGCAGGTAAAGATCGAGGTAGTACATGACCGGGTCATAGCCGTAGGTCTGGCCGCTGGCGTGGGAGAGAAGCTGTTGCGAAAAGACGCCTTTCGCGGTGGTATAGCGATAGTCGAGGCCGTAGAGGTTGGTCAGACGGAAACCCCAGTCGATATGGTCGGTTTGCACCGTGTCCGGCAGGCGCTCAAAGTAAAGCGCGGCCTGATCAAGCTGAATAGAGTTGGGGATGACGTCATAGGCAGTTTGATTGTTCGCGTACTTACCCTTATTCGAGGTGCTGGCGTTGCCTCCGACGTCGAACCAGCCATAGACTTTGATACGCGTCCTGTTGGCGTTGGCGGCCTGCATCAGAGGATAGGTCTGGTAGTCGGGCGCGCCGAGGACCACCGTGCCCCCGATGGGCCAATCGGCGGAGGGAAAGGGCGGCGAGCTGAGCGGTGCCGGAAAGCCGCGGCGCTTGGCTTCGGGTGCCGGCGGAAGGCCGTTCGAATCGACCGTCCAGTCGTCAAGGTAGGCGTGACCGAGACGGGTAAGGAACCCGCGATGCGGAAGAGTGGCGGAAGGCTCCGGCAAGGGCTTGTCCGGCTTGGTTTGGAATGGAAGTTCCAGCCTTGGGTCAGGCAAGGAGGAACTGATCGGCGAGGTGTAGTAGAGGGGAGCATCCACCGTGCTGTCGCCGAGCGGGAGAGTTGGGACGAGCGCCGCGGCCTGCCGGGCTGGACAAGCGAAAGCGGCGAGCGCGAGCGTGACGTAAAAGGACAGGAGCCTGGGCGATGCGGCTTTCATGGGGATGGTGCTTTCCTGCGAAGGGGTTTGAACTTCGCATCGTGTCGTTATGTAGGCTAGAAATTGCCGCATAAAGAAGTTGGTAGCGGCGCATAAGGAATACGTAAATGGCACTCTGCGAGACCGGTTTGGATACCGAAGTGGAACGGATTGTGGCTGTGGATTGGTCGGGAAGGATCGATACCGCCGGACAACGAAGGCATATCTGGGCGGGGATGTGGACGCGCTCGGAGAAGGGTGCGAAGGTGACGCTGGAGGGTGGGCGGACGCGTGAGGAGTTGATCGCGTGGCTGGTGGCACTGAGCCGGGAGACCCCTCGCATGGTGGTGGGGATCGACTGCTGCTTCAGCTATCCGGCCTGGTTTCTGGAGGAGCATGGCTGCGCGACCGTGTTCGAGTTCTGGCGCAAGGTAGCTTCAGGCGACGGCGAACGATGGCTGGCGCGCGAGATCGAGGGCGTGGCGCGCGACCATCGCTTTTGGGGCAAGCCGCACCCGCGACCGGGAGAGTTTTCGGGCGCGGGGCTGCGGCGGATGATGCGCGCCACGGACATGGATAACAAAATAACGCCGCGGCTGGAAGGGGGAGACGCCGAGCGCGCGGCGAAGATGAAGGGCATCACGCCGAAGTCACCGTTCCAGATCGGCGGATCGGGCAGCGTGGGAACGGGGTCGCTGCGGGCGATGCCGTTTCTGCCGCGGCTGCGGGAGGCGGGCTTTCGGGTGTGGCCGTTTGAGGATGCTTCTCTCGAAGAGAGCACGCCGAGACCGCTGGTTGTGGAGATATATACCCGCTTGCTGACAGGGCCGGTGGCCAAGAGCAACCCCATTGCACGAAAGGCGTATCTTGCGGCGCGCCGCCAAGCCGAGCCGGAGTACGCGCGGCTTTCGCGCGGCGTGATGGCGAAAGCTCAAGGCAGCGAGGATGCCTTCGACGCGCTCGTCTGCGCGCTGGAGATGGTCCGGTGGCGAGGGCAGTTTGCAGAGTTGAAGCAGGCGAGAGATCCGGTGCTTACCCTGGAAGGTGTTACGTGGCGCCCCGGGTGCGGCTTGGATTCCGTGGTGGCATGACGCCCCATTCAAACGAGGGAACCGGCGTCTGGGCCGGGAGGTTATCGCCGGATAGCTTCACGATGAAGCGGAGACGAGCGCGGGCATGGCGAGGCGCTTTCGATCGCTTCGGTCCGCGTTGTATACAAAGCAGTTATTGCGTCCGCCGGCTTTCGCCTTGTACATCGCCGCGTCCACGTTTTGCAGCAGCGCGTCGCAACTCGTTCCACCGTCGGGATACAGACATACGCCGACGCTGGCGGAGATGGGCGTGGCGCGGCCGGCGATCTTTGCGGGGGTGGAGATGCTTGCAACTACGTTGGCGCCAATTTCTTCCGCCTCTTCCATGTCCTGGAGGTTGGAGAGAAGCACGACAAATTCGTCGCCACCCATGCGAGCCACGATGTCGGTCTTGCGGACTGCCGCTTTCAGCCGGTCGGCGACGAGGCACAGCAACTCATCACCCGCGTGATGGCCCAGCGTATCGTTCACCTGCTTGAAGAAATCGAGATCAACCATGAGGACGCCCAACTTTTGCCCTGAAAAGCGGGCTTCGCCGATCGCCTCGTTCAGCCGCTCATGCAGGAAGGAGCGGCTGGCTAACCCGGTCAGCGCGTCGTGCTGGGCTTGATTGCGGAAACGCTCTTCGCTCTCGCGCAGCATGTGGGTCTGCTGGCGCACGGTGCGGCGGAGGGTGGCTCCCCAGAGGACGAGTACCAGGCTTCCGACCAACACAAAGCAGAGTACGCCCATGGCATGGCCTATATTCCACCATGGCGCGCGTTGCACCACGATCAGGTCTTCCGTGCTGCGCAGCAAGACGCGAAACGACGTAGGCTCGTGGCTCTCGTCTACCTGCACGGAGAGGACGCCGGACAAGGAGACGATGCTTCCATTGTCCATGTCTGGGAGAGGCGGATCGCCCGGCTTCTGCTGGAGTACGGCGACGAAGTGGGTGCCGCCGGTGCTCAGTACCAAGGTTTTATCGTTCAGGTGATTTGTCGTTTCAAGCAGCTGACCTTGCAGGTGAACGACCTGCGCATCGTAGGGCGCGGTCACCAGAAAATTATCGACACAGAGGATTTCATCCGCTCGGAGGCTGACGGGAGTGATGGGCCGGCCGGGTTGGATCACCCGGAAGGCAGCTTCGCTCAGGACCGGGGAGTAAGGCCCGGAGCTTGCGAAGCCGACCGCGGCGATCCTTGTACCGAGCGGCACGGAGGTTTCCTGGCCGGTCTGCACCAGAACGCCGTCCGCTCCATCCTGGAGGTACAGAAAATGTCCAACGTCCTGATACGTGACCGTTCCGGCGACTTCGACGCGATGGTTGAAGCGTTGTCCGGGCTTGAATTGAAGCAGGCTGCGCACCGGCAGGGCGGGAAGAGCGAACGGGTCGAGCGGAGCAGGCTCCTCGATGTCCACGTCCGCCATGCTGGGAATCGTAAGAATGACCCCCGTGAACTGGCGCTTATCGTTGAATTTGCTGCCGCAGACCCCCCGCAGCTTGACGACGGCATCGACTAGTTTCGCGGGGTCTCCGGCGGTATAGTGCATTATCCGGCCAAGGATGAGTTCGTCACCGGTCTCAATGGTGAGCGCGAGTACGGGGGTGCCCCGCTGCAGCTCGGGTTTCGCCGATCGCACCACGCCGCGCACGGCGAGCCACTTGCAATCTTGCGCTCCGCCCATCAACTCGTTGTAGTGGAAGAGCGGGGCCGGAGGCATCCTTCCATGACCGAGGACGCGGACATGAAGCGCGTGCGCCACGGGCGCGAACCGTCCCGGCAGTGTCGTTCCGGTGACCTCTACTTCGGCGCCGTCGAAGGCTCCGGTGGGCGTCTCGCTATGGACCGAGATGCCGCCGGTGCGGTCTTCCAGGAAAAACCAGTTCGGCCAGGGGGACAGAGACGTTACGACGCCTTGCAGGCGGAACTGCAGCTGCTTTGCCGCTTCGCCGGCGCTTAGACTGTGGATCTGTCGCACGGTGGTCAGCGGGACGGGCGCACTTGCGGACTCCGCGTGCAACGTCGCGGAGAGGCCGGCAAGTATCCCTAAGCCTAGAAGCAGCCTGAGCGCTCCGGCGGCGGGGGTCCGGGCAAAGCATGGGCGGTTAGAAGGCATCGCTATGCCGTACCTTCATGGCCGGAAAGCAGGGAGCATCTACCCAATCCGGGAGCGGCTGCATCCCGGTGCTCGGAGTCGTTCGTTCGGCCTCGCTGCGAAGTTGCCCCATATGCCTCTTCATCGGCATGAAAAGACGCGCCTTTACGGCGAGCCGTGGAGCATTGCCGGCGCGAGGGGCCAGCCGCGGCACTGGTAAACTCGAAATCTATGGTTCATCGTTCAGGCAGCCAGATTCGGGAAGACTTTCTGCGGTTTTTCGAGGGTAAGGGGCACCGCCGGGTGCATTCGTCGTCGCTTGTCCCGGCGAACGATCCGACGCTGCTGTTTACCAACGCCGGGATGAACCAGTTCAAGGATGTCTTCCTGGGCGCGGAGCAGCGGCCGTATACGCGGGCGGTCAGCTCGCAGAAGTGCGTGCGCGCGGGGGGCAAGCACAACGATCTGGAGAACGTGGGCTTCACGCGACGGCACCATACTTTTTTCGAGATGCTCGGGAACTTCTCGTTCGGCGACTACTTCAAGCGGGACGCGATCGCGTATGCGTGGGAGCTGCTGACTTCGCCGGAGTGGTTTGGGATCGATCCTGGGAAGTTATACGTGACGATCTTTGAGGGTGACGCGAAGGTGCCTCGGGACGATGAGGCGTTCGGATACTGGCGCGAGGTGGGGGTTCCGGCCGAGCGGATCGTGGCGATGTCGGGCAAGGACAATTTTTGGCAGATGGGGGATACGGGGCCTTGCGGGCCTTGCTCGGAGATTTATTACGATCTGGGATTTGCGGCTGCGGATGAGCCGGGTGTCGACAAGTCGTTCCCAGAAGATGAGCAGCGATATGTCGAAATCTGGAACCTCGTGTTCATGCAGTTTGACCGCAGCTCCGATGGAACGCTGACGCCGCTGCCCAAGCCCTCGATCGATACGGGCATGGGGCTGGAGCGCGTGGCGGCGGTGCTGCAAGGCGTGCTGTCGAACTTTGAGACGGACTTGTTCGTGCCGTTGATCCTGCGCGCGGCGGAGTTGACAGGTTTGTCGCACAAAGTCGCTGCGGTCGAATGTGTGACCGGGCCGGATGATCCGGTGCCGCCGCCGATGTCCGCCGAGGAGACGAGCGCGGAAATCGGTGCGGGGGAAGCGGCGTTGGTGGAAAACGCTTCGTTGCGGATCATCGCGGACCATGCCCGCGCCTCCACCTTCCTGATTGCGGACGGTGTGCTTCCTGCGAACGAAGGACGCGGCTATGTGCTGCGCAAGATTCTGCGGCGCGGCATCCGTCACGGCCGCCTCCTCGGCCAGGAAAAACCCTTCATGCACCAGATGGTTCTCGCCGTCCGCGACGAAATGCAGACCGCCTACCCCGAACTCACCAATGCCGCCGACCGCATCAGCAAAGCCGTACTTGCCGAAGAGGAGCAGTTTGCGCGCACTTTGGAGTTGGGACTAGGTAGATGGCAGCAGCTTTATGATGCTTCTTCAAGGGAGCGCAAGCACCAATGGTTCACTCTGCGCGAAGAACTAATTGCCCACCGGGTTTCTTTATCAAACGATGCTTCCCTTGATGTTGATCTGCGTGTACTAGCGCACCAAGGTGAACAAGCAAAAGAAATCTTGAAAGCAAAGATCACAGCAGCCGGACGCGATCCGCAGCATTGGATTGCTCAGATCGAAGAAGTTACAGCACCTTTTCGAGTTGATGGTCGCGAGGCATTTAAGCTCTACGAGACTTATGGTCTTCCACTGGATTTCATGGAAGATTTGGCTAGAGACGAGGGCGTCAGCCTGGATATTGATGGCTTCGAGCGCGCCAAGGAAGAGGAGCAGCAGCGCGCCCGCGCCTCCTGGAAGGGCGGTTCCCAGAAATCCGCCGCGCCGGTCTACCGGGAGCTGCCAAAGACCGAGTTTGAAGGCTACTCCGCCCTTCGCGTGGACGGCGCACGGGTGTTGGCCCTCGTCAAGAACGGAGTCGGCGTCCCCGAGCTCCGGGCGGGTGAGGCGGGCGAGGTGGTGCTCGACGCGACGAGCTTCTATGCCGACTCGGGCGGGCAGGTGGGCGATGTCGGCTGGCTCTACTCCGCCGATCACAACTCCGTGGTGGCCGAGGTGAGCGGCGCGACCAAGCCGGTGCAGGGCGTCTTCGCCCACAAGGTGCGGGCGCAGCGGCCGATAGCCGTCGGCGATACGCTCGACACGGTGGTGGACGGGGAGAATCGACGCGCGACCGAGCGCAACCATACCGGGACGCATCTGCTCCACGCGGCTCTCCGCGAGGTGCTGGGCAAGCACGTCAAGCAGGCGGGCTCGCTCGTCGACGCGACGCGGCTGCGCTTCGACTTCTCGCACTTTACCGGCGTCGCGGAGGAGGAGCTGCGCGAGATCGAGGGGATCGTCAACGCGCAGGTGCTCGGCAACGCGACCGTGCAAACGATGGTCGATGTGCCGATCGACGTGGCCGTCAACGACTACGGCGCGATGGCGCTGTTCGGCGAGAAGTACGGCGACCGGGTACGCGTGGTCAAAATCGGCGACTTCTCGACCGAGCTCTGCGGCGGCACGCACACCCGAGCCACGGGTGAGATCGGCCTGCTGAAGCTGGTGGGCGAGTCGAGCGTGTCGAGCGGCGTCCGGCGCGTCGAGGCGGTGAGCGGCATGGGCGCGCTCACCGAGTTCCGCAAGAACTTTGATGTGGCGCGGGTCGCAGAACAAATCCCAGGTGCCTACGATGGCGACGCAACCCCCGCCGAGGCATTACGGCAAAAATCTGCTGCTCTCATAGATGAGAATAGGCGGCTGCAACGGCAGAACGACACGATGCGGATGAAGGCAGCGGCGGCCTCGGTGGCGGACTCAGCCGGAAGCGCCGTCGAGATCAAAGGCGTGAAGGTGCTGGCGCAGCGGGTGGACGGGTTGGACAAGGGACAGATG